>JAKORQ010000436.1 GCA_029777755.1 Planctomycetota bacterium | reverse complement strand
CAGTACCTGTTCGACAAACAGGAACTGACGCCTTCGCGGGTAGATGAGCACATCCGCCGATACCTGGCCAGCGGCAGGATGGACTTCACGGACTTCTTCAGTGCCGATAGCTTCAGGTCGACGCTTACGCGCGGGATTGTCAGCCAGAGCGAGAGGAACATCGCCGGAAGCGCCTATGTCCAGACAGATGCCTCTGTCTCTGAAGGCAACAGCGGCGGGCCGCTGCTCAATTCGCGACATGAGGTTATCGGCATCGTCACGCTCAAGGTGGCGGCCGGTACTGGCAACTACAACTTCGCACTGCGAATGGACCAGCTCCGCGACGAACTGCAGAACAATGGAGTGCACCAATGAAACCAATGCCGTGCCTGATACTATGCGCCTCGTGCGCCATGCTTTGCTCGTGCGGCCACGAGAAGCAGGAAGTGAAGGAACTGCGACCCTCATCGCCCATCTATGAGGAACCAATATCCACCACGCGCCCGGACCAGTTTGTACCATCACGGGTTACTTCGCCGAACATGATCCCGCAGGCGACCCAGTCCCCATCACCCGGGCAGGAAAGCAATGGCGTGCTGCCTGGAGTCGGCGGTATTTCAGGCGCTCAGACCGGCGCTGGCGACGATGGTGGTAGCTCAGGTGGAGGCGCGGACGCGCCTGGTTCTGCGGCGGCATCGGGCCCCGGTGGGAGCGCGGGAACCGGCCACACTGATCCACTGGGCGACCCCACTGGCATGCTGGTGGCGCCGGAGGAAAAGCTGGAGATTCCTGCCTCACAGCAGCAACTGTCCGGCG
This sequence comes from Planctomycetota bacterium, assembly GCA_029777755.1. GTDB lineage: Bacteria > Planctomycetota > Phycisphaerae > Tepidisphaerales > Tepidisphaeraceae > CAIQIQ01. The sequence goes on along the minus strand of JAKORQ010000436.1, from coordinate 15,638 downwards.
GCGGTGGCGATGCCGAGGAGCCGAAACCGGAAACCGAGCCGCAGCCCGATCGGCCACAGCAGCAGGCACAGGAGCAGGTCCCTCCTGAGATGACCGGCCCTGCGCAGTTGAGCAGCGAGGAGATTGAACGTCTACCCCCTGAGCGGCGCGCGGCCGTCATGCGATACCTTAAGAGACTCCAGGAGCAGAGACAGAAGAACACTGGAGGTGCCCAGTGACGGCATCAGTAGCGAATCGCAACCCGGCCTGCCGGCCTGACGCCGATCTGGATCAGCTCCGGCAAACCGCATCCGCTATACTGGCGTCGCTGCACCGCATCATCGTCGGGCAACAGCACGTGGTGGAGTCAGTCCTCTGGGCTGTGCTGCTGCAGGGGCATGTTCTGCTGGAAGGCGTGCCGGGACTGGGCAAAACAGTGCTGATGAGCAGCCTGGGGCAGGTGCTGGGGCTGTCGGCCTCGCGCGTGCAGTTCACCCCGGACCTGATGCCGGCCGACATCATAGGCACGCGCATGCTCGAGCAGGATGAAAGAGGCAACGTCAGCTTCACATTCGAGAAAGGCCCGGTGTTCACGCAGGTGCTGCTCGCGGACGAGATCAACCGCGCCACCCCCAAGACACAAAGCGCACTGCTGGAGGCGATGCAGGAGCGCCGCGTCACGGTCGGTGGTGTCACGCACGTGCTGCCCCGCCCGTTTCTCGTCATGGCGACTCAGAATCCGCTGGAGCAGGAAGGCACATATCCGCTGCCCGAGGCGCAGCTCGACCGGTTCCTGTTCAAGCTGATCGTCCGTTTCCCCACCGAACTGGAACTGATCGAGATTGCCCGGCGAACACTCATGTCGCCCGATCAGCAGGCGAAGATCGAGCCAGTCACCAACGCAGAGGAACTGGTGCGCTGGGGACATCTGCTCCAGGGCCTGCCGATCCCGACTGAAGTATTGCAGTACGCTTCAGCCCTCATCCTGGCGACGCACCCTGACCAGAAGCGGGTTGATCCGAAGCTGGCTTCATGGATCCGCTATGGCGCCAGCCCGCGTGGATTGCAGGCGCTCCTGAAGGCCGGCCGGCTGCGGGCAGTCCTGAAAGGGAGAGATATCGTCACTCGCGACGACATCAACGAGGTCGCGCTGCCCTGCCTGCGTCATCGCGTGCTCCTCAGCTTCGAGGCGGAAAGCGAAGGGATCACGCCTGACCGTGTAGTTGAGGAGATTGTCCGGAGGATGCGGGCCTGATCCGGGGGGGGGTGACGATGCCGTTTGTCTTCTCGCCAAATGAGCTGCATCGCCTGAATCGCCTGGCGTTTCGCATGCGCTGCAATCCCACCGAGAGCAGCAGCGGCGAGCGGCGCATACGTCGCAGCGGCGACGGCTTCGACTTCCTCGACTATCGCGCCTACTCCCGCGGCGACGATATCCGCAAGATCGACTGGAACCTGTACGGCCGCTTCCGCCAGCTCTTCGTGCGCATCCACGAAGCGCCAAGGCAAACATCAATCTCCTTCGTGATAGACGCCAGCAGATCGATGATGTTCGGCGAGCCGCGCGACAAGATCACGCAGGCGCAGCTCATCTCGGCCGGACTCACCTTCGTGGCACTGCGCGGGGGAGATCGCGTCTATCTCACGACCTTCGGCGAAAGCAGCTTGCCCATCCGCGGGCCATTCTCCGGGATTTGCCGACACTCGCTCATCATCGATGAACTGCAGCAGATCACCTGCGGCGGCCAATCGCTGATGCTCCAGGCGGTGCGGCAACTGGCATCCCGGCGCCTGCACCGTGGGCTGGTAGTTCTCATCTCCGACTTCCTCGGCACCGGCGATATCGAAGCTGTGCTGCGCATCATCTGCGGCTCCGGCGGAAGAGCGCTGGCAATCCAGTTGCTTGCACCGGAGGATCGCGGGGCAAACCTGAAACCAGGCGTGGTGCGCCTGCAGGACAGCGAGACCGGCGAGATGGTACAGGTGCTCATCGATGAGTCGAGCATCGCGGCTTTCCAGGAACAGTTCCGCACGCGCCAGGAGGCGATGAAGCGCCTCTTCTCGCAGCGCGGCCAGACTCTGGTCGAGACGATGGTGCATGAGGACTATCTCTCGGTAATCTCACGGGTTCTCAGCACGGGAGTGATCAGGTCATGACCTGGCAGACACCGGCCGCATTCTGGCTCCTCCTGGCTATCCCGCTGCTGGTGGCGATATTCCTCTATCGCCGCAAGTTCCCGGTGGTCGTGGTGCCTTCACTGGGGCCGTGGAGCGTCATCGGCACGCCGATCAGGAGCACCAGTTGGCGCAACCTGCTGCGGAGAATCATGGTTCTGCTGCTGGAACTGGCGATCGTCGGTGCCCTGATACTGGCGGCCGCCGGCCCACGTCGCGCTGCCGGCGATGTTGCCAGCACGATCGTGGTGCTTGACCTCTCGGCGACCATGCTCACGAGAACGTCCGACGGCGGCACGAGATTCGACCTAGCCAGGCAGCTCGTTCGTGAGCGCATCAGCTCGGTTGGTGAAAGTAGCGTTTCAATGATCTTCGCCGGTGATGTGCCGCGGCTCCAGCAGGCAACGCAAACTGGACCACTGGCCGCCATCGACGCTGCCCGGCCGCTGCACCTCGACTCTGACCTTGGCGAATCCCTCAAGCTCGCCAGCACCATCGCAGGCGATCGCGAGGATGTGGTAGTCGAAGTCTACTCCGACTTCGCCGGGCAGCGCCCCGATATCCTCCTGCGCACCTGGAACAGCAAAGCGAAACTGAGCCTGCGACAGGTGGGAGAGGACGCGGCCGATGTTGGCGTCCTGCATGCCTCTTACGATCCGAACGGCAAATCCATACGGGGAACGCTTGCGCAGCACGGGATGACCGGCCAATCGATTTCGCTCACCGCGCACACAAAGACGACACAGATTGGCGGTACCTCAGTGAGCCTCGACGACAGCAGCACCGAGTTTGCGCTGCCTGTGGTAGCGCAACCCGAGGAGAACAGCGTTATCGAGCTGCGCATCGAGGGCGAAGATGCCCTGCCCCTGAACAACCGCTTTCTTCTCCGCAGCGCAGCGCCCCAGCGAACCGTCGCGCTTATCAGCCGCTCGCCCGCAGGGCTGGCTCCAATCATCTCGTCCGCGGAGAACGTCACGCTTGTTGAGGTCGGCACGATATCCGAAGCAGGCGACGCCGACCTGATCGTCGTGGATCGCAGGGACATTGCCGCCGGGGCGATGCCCGATCGCTCCTTCCTGTTCGTTGGCTGCGTGGATCCCTTCGGTTGGTTAAGCAGCAAGGGACGCATCCCCTGCTCTGCCCCGACGTCATGGGCCCCGGAACATCCGCTGCTCAAGGATATCTTTCCGGACGTGCTGCAGACCTCGTCTGCCATCGAGGTAAGCGTGGGTGAGTCGGCCGAGGCCTGGTCGATCGTGGAATCAGGGAGCGTGCCGCTGATGATGGAAGCACGCTCGCGTGAGGGTAACACGGCTGTATATCTGCTGTTTGACCCGTTCAGTTCATCTGCTGGTTCCTCACTTGCCCCTATGCTGCTTATCCTCAACGCCATCGACTACCTGGCGCCCTCCGGGACATCGGATAGGCCATACCTCGTCACCGGCGAGTCGGCTCAGCTTCCACCCATGGAGACATCGCCGATCGTGATGTCTCCCGAAGGTGACCCGGTGTCAGCCACCATATCCGGTGGTGGCTGGCGAATCTCGCAGCTCGCCATCGCCGGGGAATACGCCGTTCAGGCCGGGGATAGGGCCTTTTCCCTGCCGGTCAATTATTGCTCGACTCGAAGCGCTTCTGCGCTGCCTGAGGTACCGAGGCCAACCGAGGATGACAGAATTGACTATTTGGCATGGATTGGCAGTCTGCCGCCGGCCGCGCTGATCGCGGCCGCAGCACTGGCTCTGCTGCTGACGGAAACCACATTGGCATCAATTGGGCGGTTGAGGGTGTGAGCCATGTCCCGAATAGTCCTGGAAAATGCGATCGCCCTATGGCTGCTGCCAGTAGCTCTTCTGGCGCTGGCCCTGCTGTGCAGAAGATCCACGCTCACCCTCCGCGGCCGAGTTTGCGTCGCGGTGCTGCGCTTCGTCGCCATCTTCATGGTGGTACTGGCGCTTGCACACCCGGTACTGGTGCGATCAGAGAAGCATCCGGCGCCCTTCTCCATCACCATCCTTCGCGATGTCTCAGACAGCATGGCGGCCGACGCACCGCGGCGCGACGTCATCGTCGATGAACTCGTCGCCGGCATCACCAACGTGCCGGTGACGGTGATCGACTTCGCGGCCGACATCGCCCAGCGCGGAGCAATGCTGGACAGCTCGCAAACCAACCTGCAGGACGCCCTGGAAAACGTGTTCGCCATGACGGCGCGGCAGCCATCCAGCCACGTTATCGTGGTATCCGATGGGCGGGAGAATGTCGGCAGCGCCGCCGGTATTGCCCGCTGGTTTGCCGCCCGTGGCGGAGCAGTACACGCCATCGGCGTCGGCGAGGAGGTTCCCCTGGCTCCCGCCATCGTGCGCATCGAGCCCAGCGTCCAGAACGAGGTGGGTGTGCCGATCCGCTTCACTGCTATCATCGATGCTCCCGGCACGCAGACATTCGATGCCGTGCTGCTCGCCGACGATGGCAAGGAACTGGACCGCAAGCGCCTGGCCATCTCAGGCCAGCGGGCAATAGTGCTCTCTGCCACGGCGCAAGAGCCGGGTGCAAGTGAGTATCGCCTTGAGCTGAGAAAGCCCAATGGAGATGTACTGCAAAGCGCGCAGGCCATCGCCCACGTGAAGGGTCCGCCCGCCGTGTTGATCGTGGATCCATTCACCGACGAGACCGATCATCTCGTGAAGGCGTTCTCGCCACTTGGACTGAAGGTTGAGATTTGCTCCCCGGATGAGTTGCCCGAGCAGCTCGGCCGCTACTCGGCCATAGTCCTGAGCGACCTGTCAGGCAGCGAATTCACCCGCGAGCAGCGCGAGAGGATCCGCCAGCAGGTGGAATCGGGCACTGGGCTGCTGTTTATCGGCGGCAGCAATGCCGTACCCCAGCGGTGGCGAAACAATCAACTGGCGGAGCTACTGCCGTTTACCTTCGACCAGCCGAAGCCCGAGCCGAAGCCGAAGCGCGAACTCACCGTCTGCTACGTGCTGGATCGTTCAGGCAGCATGGATTCTCCGCTGGACGGCAATGTCAGCAAGATGGAGCTGGTGAAGTCGGCCGTGATCGCCAGCCTGCGCGACCTCCCTGCGGAGGCCAGGGTCGCCGTGATTGTCTTTGACGGTGCGGCCAACATGGTCGTGGCTCCCACTCCCGTTTCCGAGCGCGACAAGATCATCCCGATAGTCGAGCGCATCGTAACTGGCGGCGGCACCAACATGTCCAGCGGGATAGACATGGCGCTACAGACTCTCGCGCAGGAAAAGGGTGAACGGTACATGGTGGTGCTCACCGACGGCGTAACCGTGCAGGCTCCAGCCGGCTGGGAACAGTACAGCCGCGATGCCATCCGCCTGCAAATCAACTGGACATCGATTGCCGTGGGAGCCGATGCCGACCGCGCCCTGATGCAGTGGCTGGCCAACGCCGCGGGCGGCCAGTATTTCTTCTGCGGGACGGCCACACGCATCCCGAAGGTCTTCATCTCCCAGGCCCAGAATATCCGCCGGCAGAAGAAGGAGCAGCGCGAGCCCTTTACGCCATCACCCGGCCCGGATTTCTCACGCCTCCACAACATTGCTGATGTTCCTGAACTGGCCGACGCCGTCGACACTCAGCCCCGCCAAGGCGCAGATGTAATGCTGCTGGGCCGCGACTCGATGCCGCTGCTGGCCGGCTGGCGTTTCGGGCTGGGCCAGGTGATTGCCTTCAGCAGCAGCGCCAAGCCCGATTGGGCCGGGAAGTGGCACAGTTGGCGACACAACAGCCTCCTGTGGATGCAGCTGCTTCAGCAATGCCTCAAGCCACCTTCAGACCTGTTCGCGAGGACGCGTGTCTATGAAGAGAGGAACCAGCTTGTTGTCGAGATCAGCGTAACCGCCGAGGATGGCACGCCTGTAACTGACCTCAAGCATGCCAACGTCGATGAGCATACGCTGGAGATGGCGCATTCACCCCGGCCGGGGCAGTACCTGTTCCGCGTATCTCCCGGCGAGAGCAGGCAGGTTACACATATCGTCCTTTCCAATGAGATGAGCCAGTTGGACTATTCTCTGACTCACCAGCGAAAGCCGGTGGATGAAGCGCGCATACGCGGGGTGGACGAAGCGGCGCTGCGTTCCTTGTGCGAGCTTGGCAACGGCGTCTACTCACGATCGCCCACAGCCGTGCTGAACGCCTGCAAACCCCCGCCCGATGAACTGCGCGAGATCCGCAAGTCGCTGCTGCCCCTGGTCGCCGGGATCGCAATTATGCTGTGGCTGGCCGACCTGACCGTACGAAAATTCAGCAGCACATAGCGTAGCGCAGTCTGTCCGAACGTGGAGCGGTTGGTCCTCAAGCCGCGGGACTTCGGACCGACGGAAGCCTGTCGGAATGCGATGCAGATGCCCGGAAGGATGTCTACACCTAACGGCGTTGCCTGCGGAGCATAAGGGTGCAGCCTATCGCAACCACCGTCAGCGATCCAGGCTCAGGCACCACGGCCGTGTACAGCGAAACGCCCGACGCTCCCTCGAGGTAGTTGTAGTGTACGTACAACCCGACCTCACCAAACGATGCCAGCAGGCTATCCTGCCCAAGCCCGACAAAGGTGCCCGTCAAAGTCCCATCGACGGTGATGATGTCGAACTGCATCCCATCGGCCAGGGTAAAGCCACCCAGGACCAGCACATCGAGGGTACCACCAAGCGTGGCGTTTCCGCCGATTACGAGCTGGTCATAGTCATCGCCAGCGAGCAGGCCGGCCAGTTCTATCACGAGCGTGCCAGTCGCATCCTGGGTGAAGTCACCCATGATGTTCACTACTCCCGGCGAACTGCCCGGGGAGAACATACCGGCATTGGTCACGTTGCCGGTGATGGTTCCCACACCATGCAGCAGGCCTTCTTCCGGCACGCCCAGGTTTCCCGTGATGGTGCCGTCGAAGCCAAGTGTTCCTCCCCTCCAGTTGAGGGTTCCGCCGATGACCAGGTTACTGGTGAGAAGCGTACCGCCATCATCCAGGTTCAGCAGGCTCGCTGATTCCACCAAGTGTGTCGTGCCGCCGACGACGACCCTGCTGTCATCGGTGATGGTGACGATGCCGTATCCGATCGACGAGTTCATCGACGAGTCGTTACCCAGGATCAGGTTCCCGGTGATACTTAACAGTGAACCTGGATCTGCAACGACGACCAGCCCAAAGGAGTCTTCATCCGTGCCAAGATAGGCATTGGCGGTGGTGACGACGCCGCCGGATGCTATCTCAAGTTCGCCATCGCCGCCCCAGCCGATAGTCATGTCCCCGCCGATGCTCAACTGCGAGCCGATCCCGGTGACGGCGATTGAACCCTGGGAGCCGCTGACCCGGCCAGCCGTGACTACATGCGCGGACACAACGCCGCCATCTTCGATAGTCAGCTCGGCCGTGCCGGATAGGCCGACATTCAGCGCATATGTATTCCAGTATGACCCTCTGCCGGTGACTTTCGCAGTGCCGGTACTGCCGCTGCCAACGGCCAGCGAGCTGGTGTAGATGATGTTGGAGACGGTCCCTCCGTCGGCGATGGTCAGTGAGCCTGGCCCGGAATAGCCGACGTAAATGTCGTTGGCCGCGAATAGCGATCCGGTTCCGCTGACGTAGATGCTGCTGGTTGGGAGACCAATGGAATTCAGTCCGATGCTGGTTGTCCCGGCGTATACGCTGGCGCCGTCGAAAATGTGGAGGGCGCCGGTTCCGCCATCACCTATGCGCAGGGTGCTGTAAATGTCCCACGTGGAACCAGTATCGCTCACATTGACGATGCCGCTGCTTGCACTGTGAGTGCCTATGGCAGCATCGGTACTGGTGACCGCGCCGCCGCCGGTGATATTCAGCGTACCTGTGCCGACCTTGCCGACAACGAGGTATTGACCCGCCAGCCAGGTTGAATTCTCGCCATCAACCGTGACGGTACCGCTCGAGTCGAAGCTGGCGCCGATGGCGCCATTTGAACTGTGGACCTTGCCGCCGGCGAGGATCGATAGCGTCCCCGTACTGTACTTGCCGACCTCAAGGTCATCGGTCGTCCACGACGAGCCGCCGCCGGTTACCGTGACCGTCGCAAATGAGGTATTGCCAACATACGCATCGGTACTGGAGACAAAGCCGCCGGACTTGATCTCCATATCTGCACTGCCGCCGGAGCCCAGGTACAGCAGTCCGTGTGACCAGAAGGAGTCTTCCCCCTCCACGACAATGGTGCCTGATGATCCGGGCATGGAGGCGACGTACACGGTACCCGAATCTACGGTTCCGCCGGAGGTAACGTTAAGAACTCCATCTCCGGCGTAGCCGATGTACGTAGTCTGGCTTGAAAGCTCTGAATTCTCTCCCGTGACGGTCATAGTGCCGCTGGATGGAGAGCTGTAGATATCGAATGCAGCGCCCATTCCAAGGTACAGATAGCCTTGCACCGTGGCTGCCCCGCCATCCTCAACCACCAGTTCGCCTATGCCGTAACTTCCCACGGTGAGAAAGTCTGAGACTACAAGCGACGACCCGGCATCGGATACCGTGATGCGCCCCACTGACTGGCTCTCGCCATCCGTGCTTCCACCCAGATCGGCCCCGCCGAGATGGACAGCCGCGCCCTTGTACACAAATATCTCGCCTGTGCCGTATACGCCGGCGGCCAGGTTGTCGATCACCAGGAGCGATCCTGCGTCTTCAACGGAGATCGTTCCCGTCTGGCCTGCTTCATAGCCCAGCTCCGCGGAAGCGATAGTGGCCAGGCCTCCCTTGGAGATGTCCATGTAGCCTTCGCCTTTTTGCCCGATTCCAGCAAAAAAGGCGTCAAGATGGGAGCCCGCTCCCCTGACGATAATGATTGCATCTGATCCGTCCTCCCTGGCGCCGTAGAAGTAGGACGCGTAGAGATATCCCCCGTCGATGAGTTGCAGGTAGCCTTCACCTTCCTCGGCGACGGAGGTCCAGTAGGTGTTTACCGCGGAATTTTCGCCTGTGATCAGGACATCCCCTACCGAGCCAGCTTTCGACCCTATGACAAGATCCTGGAGGCTCACATATCCGCCCGACTCAACCGTCACATCGCCATTGCCAAGATATCCAACCTGCATAATACGCGAGTCAACCGTGGCGGATGATGACACGGTCAGGGTTCCGGCGCTGCCCGATTGCAACCCGAGATAGACAACGCCATCGAGTATCGGGATGTCGGTATCGGGGAACAGATCCATGACTCCCCCTCCGCCCCAGAGCGTAAGGTCGCTCATCTGCTCCACGACCACATTGCCCGACGCGCCAGGAGCGGCGCCTATGACCAGCGCACCAGACCAGTTCAAGTGCCTATCGTCGGTCAGCTTCAGTATTGGATCATCCCCATTGACCACCACGAGGGGATCGGTCACGATAAATGAGTCACTTACCGTGAGATCGGTGGAAATCACCATCTGTGCCCGCGCGGCCGGCGGCAGTCCGAGTATGAGAAGTGTGACCGTGATCCCAGCGCCTGGGTTCCAATACCTGCTGCTCCTGACAACACCCATGGAAAGCCTCCTGACTTTGACGGCGACCAGCAGGCCCGCCTCCTCCCTCCTTCCTTGGCGCAGCCATGCCATGCATTGCACACATGCCACATGCGGCAAGTGAGCTGAACAATTCGTAGCAACCTTTGCGAAGTAATGTCAAGAGAAGCGACAACTGGAGCGCTACCACACCACGGTGCAGCATATTTGCAATATGTTAGTACTGCGTTACCAACCCTTGGCGCTAACCTGCCTGCCTATCCACAACAGGATTTGGATACTGTTTGCAAGACTAAGCAGACCCTGTGCTCGCCTGGATGGCTGAACGAGAAAAGCACCGTGGCAGACAATGCTGCCCTTGCTGGAAGTGGTATTGGAATGGCGAACAGAGGCGCCGAATCGACGATCTGAGGATCCTATTCTCCCAGCTCGACACAGCGCTTGCGGAAGTACAGGTAATCCTCGTACGGCACCTCGGCCGGCACACCGTGATCGCAGCATGGGATATACCCGCCCCGCCGGCGCATCACCGGAAAGATGCGCTCCAGCATCTCATCGATCGCCTTGCGCCCCCGGGCCAGCACGCGTTTATCGATGCCTCCGCGCATGCACAACTGCGGGTACTGCCTGCCCAACTCCACCACGTCACAGCCGGCGGCCACCTCAAAGGGGCTCATGGCATCCATGTCGATCAGTTCCATGTAGAACGGGATCAGAGGCCGGCAGTCGCCGTCGGTATCGATCTGCACATACAGGTGCCGCGACTTGTCGATCTGGCGGCGGCGCACGTTCCTGATGAGCTGCTGGTAGTATGGGATCAGCATCTTCTGCATCATCTCCGGCGCAACCAGCGGGCCATGGTTGAAGCAGTTGTCCTCCGCAAAGAAGATCTCATCCAGGGTGACGTACTGCTGATGCCTGGCGATGACGGCATCCGCCAGCTCAAACCACGCCTTCATGCACTCATCGATCAACTCCGGCTGATCGTAGAAGGCATAGAGCAACTCCTCCGGCCCGATCATTGAGCGCAGGTACATGAAGCTCCCCGCCAACTGCTGCGTAATCATCAGCCCCCTGGCGGCCGCCTCCTGCGCCGCCTTCATACGCTCCTCCAGCCCCTCGTAGCGCCTGGGATCCTTGGGATCCAGCCGCCACAGAATGTTCTCCCGCCAGGTCTTGAGATCCTTCACCGGGTGATCGATGTACTCGGGCATAAACCCGTTTCTTCGCCCCTTGAAGTAGAGCACGTGCCGGCCGGCAAAATCCTGCTCGACTTCCGTCTCCCCGCGATCCTCGAGAATCTTCACCTCAAACTCGGGCATCAGCGCCGGCTCGCACCAGCCCAGCCCGCCCAGTACGTGATTCCCCGGCGGGTCGAAACAGAACAGCTCATCCAAGTCCACATCCTGCGGCATGCCCTGCTTCTTCCATTCATCCAGAGAGTAAAACCCAAACTCACACTTCAGGAACGGGGCATCAGGAGTGATGGCATAGGCATCCCTCCTTCGACGGGCCGACTCCGTCATCCGCTCCCGGGGAACCATCGCATGAACGCCATCTGCAGGAACATTCTGGACCATGACATACTAATGTAAGCTTTTCTTTTGGCCGCTCCATGAATCGATTGGCCCAAAGCATGTACTTTTTGGTACGCCGCCCCTGTCCATTCGCCCGCGTCTATGCGGCCATATGCCGCTGTATCACTGAGTGCGTCGCCAATACATGGATATTCTGGTACAGTAAAAGGCAGACATGACACTGCGCGAGCACCCGCACCGTCCTGCGCACCACCGCCTCCTGTCCGCTGGGGCGCATCACCTTGGCCGGCTACATCAAGAACGGATCGGGGGTTCCGGCCAACCCCATGCGAATCTTCGGCAGCTACGCCCTGGTCTATCTGCTGGATGGTAGTGGCATATATGGCGATGGCAGGATGACCACTCACCTGCGGACGGGCGACCTGATCCTGGTGTTTCCGGATACCGCGCACTATTACGGCCCGAGTGAGAACGGGCACTGGGACGAGTGGTTTATGGTGTTCGACGGGCCGGTGTTTGACCCGTGGCGACAGGTCGGCCTGATCAGCCCAGCGCGGCCGGTACTTCACCTCGAACCAGTCAGTTTCTGGGCTACGAGGATGGAAGCCATCTGTCACGAGCACAGCGGCACACTGGCGGAGCGCATCTGCGAACTTCAGCGGCTGATCGCCTCCGCCATATCCGCCAACGAGACAGGCAGCGTGGTTCCCCGCGACATCGCATGGCTAAACGCCGCCCAGCGGGAGATCGAGCTTTCCGCCCAACAGGCCGGCGAATTCTCCAGCATCGCCGACATCGCCGAGCGCCTGGGTGAAAGCTACGAGAGTTTCCGCAAGCGCTTCAGCCGCCTGGCCGGTATGTCACCGGCACAGCACCGCACGCATTGCCTGATGCAGCGCGTCTGCGACCTGTTGCAGCAGAGCGATCTGCCACTGCGCGAGATCGCCCGCCGGTGCGGATTCTGCGATGAGTTTCACCTCTCTCGCCGCTTCCGCACCAGCATGGGTATCTCGCCAACGCAGTTTCGCAAGCAGATGGGCTTGTAGCGTCAGGCCATGGCGGCCGCGATGGCCGCCTCCTCCGTCTCCACCACCTTGATCTTTCGCCAGGCGCCGCTTCGGAAGCGCAGGTAGAACATGAGCGCCAGGATCAACACCATCGCAACCAGGGACGCCCAGCTCACCCTGGCATCCGCGCCGATCCATCGCACCATGATCAGTGCAATCAGGGCCAGCAGCCAATGGCCGCTTACCGAGATCACCATCGTCCAGAAGGTGTCGCCGGCGCCCCGCAGTGCGCTGCTGAAGACGATCGACATGGCGTCAGCAAACAGGTACAGCACCATCAGGCGCACCATGAAGATCGCCATCGTGGAGATCTCCTGGAACATCGCCAACTCCTCGGCCGGGCGGAATACCTGCACCATCGCCTCCGCGAAGAGGCAGAAGGTGGTGAAGGTGATGCTGGTGTAGATGGCCGCCAGTTTCACTCCCGACATGGTGGCGCGATGCGCCAGGTCCGGATTCCCAGCGCCCATATACCTGCCCACCAGGCTGGTCACGCCGATGCCCACGCCGATCAGCGGGACAAAGGAAACCAGGTCCCAGTTGAAGGTGATGGTCACTGCGCTTGCTTCCACCAGGCCATAAGAATGGAACGCCAGCACCACCATGTTGAAAGCCAGCACATTCAGGAGCATCTCAGCGCCGGAGGGCGTGCCCAGGCGGATCAGATTCTTCATCAGCTTCCAGTCCAGGCGAAACCCTTCGCGCACGCCGAAACGATCGCGGATGGCGGGGGCAAAGTACGAGCAGATCAGGACCAGCAGCGCGAACAGTCCGCCCAGGATAGTCCCGATCGCAGCACCCCTTATACCCATGGCTGGGAACCCAAGCTTGCCGAATATCAGGAGGTAGTTGCAGGCAACGTTTACGACCAGCGCAACCATCGCCGAGACCATGACAACCTTGGTTCGGCCGACTCCGCTGAAGAAGCTGGCCAGCGAGTTGCGCAGCAGGCCAATGCCGGCTCCATACAGCAGCCACATGAAGTAAGTCTCCTGGAGCTCCAGCTGCTCGGGGGCGATCGAGCTGGAGTGAAACAGCAGCAGCCCCAGCGGCATGCAAAGGATGATCACCGGCCAGGCGGCCAGCGAGATCCACACTCCCTGCATCCCGGCCAGGGCGCAGCTCTTCTCCTTGCCCGCACCCAGGTGCTGGGCAACCAGGGCTGTGGCGTAGCCGGTCAGCCCCATGAAGAACGTCATGAAAAGAAAACAGGCGAGCCCGCCGCCCATGGCTGCACTCATGTGCTCCGGTCCCAGCCGGGCCAGCATCAGGCGGTCAGTGAACATCATCAGCGTCTCGCATGCCTGGGAGATCACCATTGGCAATGCGATCGCCAGCAACTCGGCCACTCCGCCGGGCTTTCGGGTGGACGGCTGCAGTTGCGCTTCGGTTGTTGAGCTACTCATGGAAAATGTTGATCCAAAAATCAGAAACCCTCGGGCACACATCCCGAGGACCTAGGTTTATCAGCGGGGTTAAACGCGGAGGCACTACGGGACAGAACACACGGTATCGGGCGCGTTGGCGTTGCGCTCTCGAATGAAGCCGTGGCTATTTACCTGTCCCAAAATCATTAATTCACCTGTCGAGGTGCGTAAGTATGCCCACGCGTGGTGCATTGTGTCAATCGCGGTTGGCAGGATTCTTCCAGCCGATTCAACCGTGGCGCGGAGAACGCCCCTTCATACCACAGTACAAAGGGGCGTATTCTTTCAGGAGACCTTAAGCCGGTTAGTTGGTCACATTGACCACCAGGTGACGCCGCAGCAGCTCGCCGATCGCGAACGACTCCACATGGCCGTCCACAAACAGGACGTTGATGCGGGTGTTATCCATGTGTCGATAGCGCATGTTGCAGGCCTGCTCGCGCTGGAAGTCCCTGTTGTATGCCTTGATCGTGGCAATGGCCTGCGCCTTGGATGCGCCTGTCCATGGGATTGTGGCATCGCCACCAACGGCGGGAGGGATCTCTAGGTCAGTCGGGTTCATCGGGGGTTCAGCCCAACCATGGCCGCCCCACCAGGCCCAGCCATCGACACGATCCGACTGAGGCCAGGAAATGCCCCAGTTTTCGCCGGAGTGATAGATCTGCGGGCCGTCCCAGATCAGCGCCTTGGACGCCCCGTCCTTCACGCTCTCCAGGGCGCGACGCACCGTTCGCTTACCGCTGCGAACCGGATCCGTGTTCTCTTGCGCCGGCATCAGTCGTGCGTTGGGAGCATAGTGCCATACGCGCCCCCACCAGCCGCCGGCGTTACCCGCCTTAACGTTCTCCGCCATCGTTGTGCCTACCGGGGCTGCCGTTGGGCATTGATAGACCTTCGAGGTCCACACGCCCTGGCCACTGGTGCCGCCGCCCAGGTAAGGGTTGAGCAAGATCGGCCAGACGTGCAAGAATCCATCCCAGATCTTCTGCCCATTGTTGTCATATCGGCTCGACGGCTGGCCCCAGGGCAACTTCCCGTCATCATTGTTGTACATGTACAGCGCGGTGCCAATCTGCTTCAGGTTCGATTGACAGGCGATCAGCTGGGCCGTTTGCCTTGCCCTTGAGAGGGACGGCAAAAGGATAGATATGAGAAGTGCAATGATACCGATGACCACCAGCAGCTCCACGAGCGTGAAGCCCCTGACGATATGTTTGTTACGAGACATGCGATTCCTCCTGGACGAGCTGCCATCCTATCCTGTGTGACAGTTCTACGGGTCTAAGAACACCAAGTCTGACTGTCCCGGCGGACAGTTCATAGTCCTGATCGGACTTGCGCGCAGGTGATCGGTATATTTCACCCATTCAGTATCACCTGGCCGTTTCAGTTCCTTTGCCAGCTCGACGGACGATTCCGCCACACCGATGGCCGCCGGATCGCCCGAGCTTAAGGCTTCCTCAAGTTTCTTCCTGGCCTCCGGCGTATAGCGCCACAGGTATGTGACGAACGGTTCCTTTCCTCCCCTGCAACTGATCACCACCGCACCCACGGCTTCCCTGCCATCATCGGTCATGAACGGGGGATACTTCCTTATGTCGTCGACAAAGAATGTCTTTCCGTCATCGGCGGAATAGAAAGCCTGCGTGGGAAGCGTTCCGTAATTGGTCCTGGGAAGTGAGCGATAGGTAAACCATCCAGCAGCGACGAGCGCGATCACCGCGAAGCCCGCGATGATGGCCGGATGCCTGTTCAGGTTTTCGCGCAGTCCCATATGTCTCCCAAACTCCGCTCAGTGGAAGGAAATGACCCTTTCAGGGATGTAAACAGAAGTGAATAATGTAGCGTTCACTTTTTCATATGCAAGGTGAAAACATCGGTGAAAATATCACCGTGAACATACTCTGCCACGCAATACTACATGCCATAATTACACGGTAGATGCCAAT
>JAKORQ010000435.1 GCA_029777755.1 Planctomycetota bacterium | reverse complement strand
GCCTGCGGACCAACAACCCCTTGGAGCGGCTGAACCGGGAGATCCGGCGGCGGACGCGGGTGGTGGGGGCGTTCCCCGACGGCACCTCGGCGTTGATGTTGGTGGCGGCGCGGCTGCGGCACATTGCCGGCACACGCTGGGGCCTGCGGCGGTACTTGGACATGGGTCGGCTGGGGGCGTCGGCCGAGATCGAACCGGAAGCGGCCGCGTGAGCCGCGTCGCCTGCTCCTGAGGCCCTCGCCTACGGCTCAGGCCTCAGGAGCAGGCGGTTCCAGCGGAGAGTTGTTCATCGAATGTGCGCAACTTGACGGACACTACCCACTTGGGCCGGTGTCGTCGATGAAGTCGCCGGGCATGAAGTGGCTGTAGCCGAAGTAGGCCTGTGTGTGGCGATCGATCTGCCAGGTCAGCAGCAGGTCCAGTTCACTGCCGACGTAGCGCTCATCGCTGCCGCCCGGGGCGCGCTGGACCGCACCGGCCGCGTTGTAGACGCCATCCTCATCACTCTCGCGCCAGAACAGGTGGTAGTCGACCCGCAGCGATAGCCGGCGAACAAACTTCTGTTCCTTCAGCAGCGTCAGCTCAACCCCGGGATGCACGTCGATGATGTTCTGCCGGCCGATCGCGTCGATGTAACCGAAGAAAGCGTGGCCGAGCGGGAAGAGCTGGTTGAATGTTTCCAGGTCAGAGTCGCCGGCGTCGCGGTCGCCACTGGCGATGTCGAAGCCCAGGTAAACGCGTGGCGACAGGCGGGCGTCGAAGCTGTAACCTGCCTCGGCGGCTGCCGACCAAGCGCTGATATCGCCATCGCCAAAGTCGCCGAACTGGTAGGCGATCTCCAGGTCAAAGTCCCACGGCTTGGGGTTGGTGTAGAAGCGCGTGCCGATGGTGTAGCGTTCCTCATCGCCGGCCGGCTCAGTAGCGAAGGCGGACGAGTTGTCGCGATCGAGGAAGAGGAAGTAAAGCTCCCAGCGGCTGTTGGCTTTCTCGATCAGGTTGGGCAGCAGGATGGTGTCGTAGATGCCGGCGAAGTCGGTGTCGTTGTCATCGTTGTTGAAGCTGGAGTCATCCACGATGATTGGCCGAACCCAGAAAGCATCGATCATGTGCTGTTGGAGTGACAGTGACCCCTTGAACCCCTGGAAGGTGCGGCGCGTGTTGGCCCAGTCGAGTGGCGATATCAATCGTTGGGCGCCGTAGATCAGGTCCTGCCGGCCAGCGCGAAGCGTCAATGAATCGGTTCCCTCGAACGGAATCCGCAGGTCGACAAAGGCCTGTTGCAGGTCAAGTTTGTCCTCATCGATTGGCCGCGGCCCGCCGGCGCGATCATCCTCCAGGGAGCTCTTGCCCTGCACGAAGAAGCGCAGATTCGGGCCGATGTGCAGATCGGCGTGCGGCATGATGCGCAGCAGGTGATAGCCACTGCCATCCTGTGGGCCAGCGCCCCAATTGGCGTCCTCAAAGTACTCGTAGCGATAGCGCACCTGCCCGCCGAGGGAGAGATAGATATCCCCTTCATCGTTCAGCGGGATGTACTTGAGCTGATCCCAGAAGTCGCGGCGGGCCTCCGTGTTGCGGAGATAGCGATAGTCTTCATTCCATCGCACAGGGGTATAGGCAGGGGCGGCGGGAGCGGGAGAGGCGGCCAGTTCTGTCGGCGGTGCAGGTGATGGGGTCGCGGTTTTCTCCTGGGCGAGGCCGGTTGCGCAAAGTGCCAGTGCCGATGCTCCATACCAAAGTGCTCGCATGATCCATCTCCCTGAACCAGTTGCCTGCTCGCGCCGCCGGGGCCGAGCGCTGATATCACCTGCGAAACTCAGAATTGCCCTGATGTTATATGCCCGGGGCTGCTGTGGGAGTAGCAAAAATCGGTGCAGGATATGGCTCAAACGAAGAAGGGGCAGGCTCGTGGAGGGCCTGCCCCGAAGAACGACGTCCATGCGTCGTCGTGGTTTACTGGACGTGGAATGCGCGAAGCTGTGCAGGATAGAGCGTGAGGGTGATCTTGCCGTTGTCGGCAGCCACGTCCTCATTGACCGCGGCGTCGCGCACCTTGCCGGCGGCCGGCAGGGTAATGACCACGTCCTTTTTCTCGTTGAAGCTGGTGTTCACCACCGAGTAGTACGTCCCGTGGCTGTCGGTCTTGATCTCGCGCACCACCACCTCGGGATCGGACGAAGCCGAGGAGAGCATCGTGCTGGGCAGTGCCGGCAGGGCAAGGAAGGCCTGATGGAACCTTCGCACGTATGCCGGGAAGCCGCGCAGGTTGCTGTTGCCGGTGAGCGAGCCGAGATGCGTCGGGTCGCCGTACGCCATGGCGCGGGCCTCGGCCATCATGCAGTACGGGCCAGCACGCTCCACGTCGATGATGAAGTAGCCGAGCAGATCGCCACTGTTGTCGGTCATCTCGTTCTCGTTCAGCGAGTAGTGCCGCATGAGAGTCAGGCCGGTGCCGTTGCGATACGGCTCGAACGTCTCCGGCCGGCCCACCGTGTACAGGCGGTTGTAGGTGTAGCTGAGCATGACACCGTCAACGTCCTTGTAGGTCAGGGGATCATCCGGCGGGGTGGCGTGATTCAGCTCCAGCTTGGCATCCCAGTTCTCGGTGAAGGTCTGGGCGGCACGCAGGTGCATGTTCTTCTCGATGATCTCGTTGATGTCGTACGGCTTGAACCAGGGATAGGTATCGTGATCCGCGAGGATCTTCTCCCAGGTGGCGAAATCATCGGTAGCCACGACCTGCATCCACTGCCAGCCATCCGGCTTGCCTTCTCCGGTGATGGAGCGGGGCAGGGGCCGGCCAGGTTCGCTGGTGTCGTTAGTGTACAGGACGAAGGCATCCTCACCGATCGCGGGGCGAATGTGATCGCGTACAGCGGTCAGGAAATCGCGCCGCTTGTTGAACCACCAGGCATAGTACTTGTCGAGCAGGGCCTTATCGCTCTGCAGGTGCGAGCGGGTGACGCGGTTGCCGTCGTTGGCTTCCTGGCTGAAACGCCGGATGTTCGCCTCAGTGAAGCTGATCGGCATCGCGGTGGGTCGCATGCGCACCCACGCGCCGACGATCTTTGCCTTGTCCTTGTACTTGTTGATGGTCAGGTCGAGCATCTTCTTGAAGTCGGCGATGGTTTCCGGCTCCACGATGTCGCAGGTGTTCTGCTCCAGCCACTCGATGTGGGAGAAGACCTGGCCGCCATCGAGTCGGCGGGGAATCCGCCGGGGAGCCAGCGCCATCTCCTTGTTGCCGCCGACGCTGCCGCGGTACTCGTAGTAGGGCAGCACCTCGAGGTTGAGCTTGGCCGCCCGCTCGAGGATCTGCTCCCACAGTTCAGGCGTGCTGGACTGGTATACCCAGTCATTACCGCCGTACTCGGCCGAGTCCCAGCCCTGGTTGTGGCCGAACTCCAGCAGGTCCTTGGTGAAGGTGTTGATCCCCAGGAATTTCATCGCCCGCATCTTGTACTCATACCAGTTGGCGAAGGGGCGCACACCGCTGAGCAGGGGATCCTTGGGATCCTGCACAACGCCGTCGGCCATCTCCTCGCGCGAGAAGATGCGGCGGCGCGGCAAATCATCCGGGGGATAGTTGATCTTCACCTCGACCGCCTCGGGATCGGGCAGTTCGTACAGGCGGATGGTGGCGACTGCCGTGCCGGCGCCAAGGGGATCCTGGAAGGGGGGTGTCTGGGCGAATATCACCCAGAACCCATCCTGCGGCTCCAGCGGCCGGGCACCAGCGCCGCGGGGGCGCTTAACCTCAGGGAAGCGATCGTGCAGATGGAAATACTGCGTCCAGGTCTCCCACTTGCCCGATAGCGGGTAGTTGAGGGACTCAGGATTGTTCGGCACGTACTTGCCCTTGAGCACGTCACCAAGCGAACGACCGGTGGCGAACCCCAGGGCGGTCTCGCAGCCCCAGTTGCAGATGTAGATCGTGCGTGGCTGGTCTTCCGGGTATTCGACACTCAGAAGATAGGCAGCACCGGGTTTGAGCCCCAGACCCTCACCAACGCGATAGCCGAAGAACTTATGGCCATCGACCTTGTTGGAGAGTGTCCTGGCCGGTCGGCCGAGGATAGTCTCGACCTTGCTGATGCCGGCCGGATACTCGATGAACAGCAGATCCTTGTTTGGCTGCGAGCAGTCGATCTCCTGGATCAACTTCGCACCCTCCGGAATGCCGTTCAGCGGCAGGTTATCGGCGAAGGTAAGGCAGGACCATGCCATCGCCACCAGGAACAGAACACCCCTAAGTGCCCTCATTTCGCACCTTTCACACAAAAGAACAAATCGGATGCCGCCACGAGTCAGTCTCGTCGACGACGTAGTGCCAACAGTGCTACAGCACCGATGACGCCAAGCGACGCCGGCTCAGGCACCAGGACGATCATGGCCGCGTCAGCCAGCACGGAACCAGATCCCGACAGCGTCTCGTTTGTCAGAAGGATGCTGATCGTGTCGCTGGTGAAGTCATATGTGCCGAGCTTGAACCATGAGTACCCGTCGTACTCAAATCCCGATGGGCTGACCGACTGGTCCACCATCACGAAGTCGAGCAGCGACGCATCGGGGGCAGGCGAAATATCCCAGTCTGGGTATCCCCTTACCTCCAGGGCGCCGTCCACCACGTAGTAGGTGACAGAGTTGTTGCCCAATGCCCAGTTGGGCCGATTCTCCGTCCAGTGGACATAAACGTCGTACTGGCCGGGGGTCACCGACTGGAACTGCCATCCGTAGTAGGCGTTGGCCCCGCCAGTATTGGGAGCTGCCCACCAGTAGTCGCCATTGACCGACTTCTCGTCGTTGTCATCGACACTGTTGTAGAAGTCGCCGTTGACGCTCGCCCCGACGTCTCCATCGTCGATGATGAAGGGGGCGGCCGTCAGTGCACCGGCGAAGGAAGTCGCCAGGAAAGCGGCAATCAGTGCGGAACGCGTCATGTAGAACCTCCTGTAAAAGTTCTTTCACTGCCGATCAGCTTGTCATCCGCGCCGGCGGCCAAGCACCAGCATTGCGGCAGATCCCAACAGCCCCAGGGCGGCCGGCTCGGGAACCGGGATGATCATGACCGCGTCAGCGACGATGGTTCCCGCGGTGGGCGTTTCGTTATTGATGAAGACCGAGAGCGCGTTGT
>JAKORQ010000434.1 GCA_029777755.1 Planctomycetota bacterium | reverse complement strand
TCATCATGCCAGCCCGCGCCAGCATGAATAGCGCGCACAGTATGGCAGCCAAGGATGCGATGAAGACCAGGTTGCGAGGCCAGTAGCGCACCTGTGCCGGTGCCTGCGGTTCACAGGTTTGCGTCGCGTTCTCGACTTGTGTCATATAGCTTGCCTTCAGATCTGCTCAAAATTGACCCATAGCCACAATCCAGGAGAAGAACTATATCAGGCGGAGCCGCCGCTTGAATGCAAAATTCACCCATGGTTGCGCCACTTACGGGGACCGCGCCAGGCCGCTTCCTTGCAGACCGGCGCGGCTGTACCTAAATTCTGTCAGCAAATGATCCCCATTCTTCAGACATCGGACAATCAGCAGCTTAACAACGCTCTCCAGTTACTCGCCAATCTGCGGCTGGATCCTCGCGATCTTGCGCTCAATCGCGGCGAGCGGGCGGCCCAGGCCGCGGCTGTTCAGCAGATTCTCGCAGACGTCGCCGAGCGGGGCGACCAGGCCATCGTTGATTCAGCGAGGAAATTTGACGATCCCGACTTCACCACCGATCAACTGCGAGTCACGCCGGGGGAGATGCGCGAAGCCCACGCGCGGGTGAGCCCTGAACTTATCGCTGCCATACGGCAGTCGATCCGCCAGGTCGCGGAGTACCAGTCGCATATCATGCCCAAGGCTCCCGAGATGCTGGAGCGGGCGGGGACCGAGCTTGGTATACGCTTTATCCCGCTGGACTCGGCCGGCTGCTATTTCCCCGGCGGCAAGGCATCTTATCCCTCCAGCCTGATAATGCTGGCCGTTCCCGCCCAGGTGGCTGGCGTAAAGCGGATAGTCGTATGCACGCCCCCCAGCAAGTATGGCAAGTCGGACCTGGTGCTGGCCGCCTGCCATGAACTGAAACTCACCGATGTCTACCGCGCCGGAGGGGCGGCCGCCATCGCCGCCATGG
The DNA here is from genome assembly GCA_029777755.1 of Planctomycetota bacterium. Lineage (GTDB taxonomy): Bacteria > Planctomycetota > Phycisphaerae > Tepidisphaerales > Tepidisphaeraceae > CAIQIQ01. The sequence continues at coordinate 14,908 of JAKORQ010000434.1, read as the reverse complement.
CCTTCGGCACACAGACGATTCCCGCAGTCGATAAGATCGTCGGGCCAGGTAACGCCTTCGTGCAGCTCGCCAAGCGGGCGGTTGCAGGATGCGTTGGTATCGACGGCTTCCTGGGGCCTTCGGAGATCGTGACGATCGCCGACAGCAGCGGCAATGCGGCCTTCATCGCGGCCGACCTTATCGCACAGGCGGAGCACGACCCGGGGAGCGGCTTCCTCATCACCGACAGCATGGAGCTGGCGCAGGCAGTGCAGAAGGAAGTCGTCTCGCAGGCCAGCCAGCGCGGCAGGGTTGTGGCAATTGAGAAGGCACTGGCCAGCCACTCGGCCATCATCGTCTGCAGAGATATGGATGAAGTACTCGATTTCGCGAACCGTTTCGCGGCCGAGCATGTGAACATCCAGACGCGTGACGATGACGCCGTGCTGGCAAAGCTTCGTCATGGCGGGGCGGTCTTTGTCGGGCCGTACTCGGCGGTGGCGGCCGGCGATTACGTGGCCGGACCCAGCCACTGCCTGCCGACCAACACTACCGCACGTTTCAGTAGCGGCATATCGGTTTACGAGTTCATGCGCCGCAGCAGCGTGGAGAGATACACGCGCGATGGACTGGCAGCCGACTCCCAGGCCATCACCGAGCTTGCAAAGGCAGAGGGGCTCGACGCCCATGCCGCAAGCGTCAGTATTCGCATGGGACGGTGATATCCGGCGGTTGCCAAACGAATACGGTTTTCAGAAAATTCCGCTCGCATGAAGAGAACCTTCCGCAAGATCGCCAGCTTCACCTTCCGGTGGGGTATCGCCGTAGTTGGCATCTGGTGGGTTCTCGCCAACATGTCCATCCTGGACCATGCGCTGGAGCTGACGGAAGGTGGTATCCCCGCGAGGGTTGTCGTGCAGGAGCAGATCTCTGCTGACACCTACCGCATCAGCCAGAACGGCGCATCGCGAGAAGTGAGCGGAAGGGACCTTATCAATCCTCCCGATCGCTCAAGGGTGCGACTGGCAGATGGGCGGGAGGTCTACCTTCGGGGAATGGATCTCGTCGGTGATACGTCCAGCGTCGATCGCCTGCTGGTTTCGGACACCGACGATGGCCCGGCACGCTGGATCAGCCCGCAGGAACTCCAGGAGCCTTTCCATGTGCGCGTCCCACATCCAAAGGTGGAGGTGGGGCTTAAGCGAATGGTGGTTGATGCTGACCCATGGCTGATCGTGCTGTCGGTGGGCATCTTCCCCATCACCATCATCCTCACCAGCATCCGCTGGCGAAGACTGCTGCAACTGCTCGATATACACCTGCCGCATGCAAAGACGCTAGCCCTCAACTGGGTGGGATTGTTCTACAACACGTTTATCCCGATGGGATCGATGGGTGGAGACCTGCTCAAGGCGTACTACGCATCAACGCACACCACCCACAAGGCAAGGGCGGTGATGTCGGTTGCCATCGACCGCATCATCGGGCTGGTGGTGCTCATCATCCTCGGCGGGGCGATGGCAGGCGCCAACTACCTGTTGGCGGAAAACAAGATGTCGCCGGCCGTGCGTGCCTGCGGCCACGTGGCGGTCATGGCTATCCTGCTGCTGGGGGCCATGACACTGTTCCTGGTTGTCGCCTACAGCCAGAAGCTGCGTGCCGTCAGCGGCTTTGAGAAACTGCTTGCCCGCCTTCCGATGCAGAAGCACGTGCAGTCGGCCATCGAGGTGATGGCGATCTACCGCCAGCAGCCGAAGCTGGTGCTGTGGGCGATGATCGTCACAGTCCCTGTGCATGTGACGGTCATTGTCTCAGCTATGCTGGCGGGCAAAGCGTTCGGCCTGCCACTTTCTTCAGGGTACTACTTCGTGGTGGTGCCGGTGACGGTGCTTGTCGGCTCAATCCCCATCTCGCCACAGGGGGCGGGTGTGATGGAGTTTTTCGCCATCAACCTCACCGCGCGGCAGGGGGCGACTGTATCGCAGGCCTTCGCCCTGACGATGTCGCTTCGCGTGGTGCAGATTCTCTGGAATCTCGTCGGAGGTATCTTCGTCATTACCGGCCACTATCGAGCGCCGCAGACGGATGGACTGCCGGAGACGGAGAACACGCCGGCATAGGGCGCCGTCATCCGCGGACGGCCGCCTCAATCTTGGCAATATCGATCTTCACCATCTCCATCATGGCCTTGAACGCGCGAGCCGCTACATCAGGGTCAGGATGCTTGATAGCCTGGCCGAGCACGATCGGCGTGATCTGCCAAGAGATTCCCCATTTGTCCCTGCACCAGCCGCAGACAACCTCCGTGCCGCCGTTGCCGACGATGGCATTCCAGTAGCGATCCGTCTCTTCCTGGTCCCTGGTGAGCACCTGGAAGGAGAATGCCTCGCTATGCTTGTGGTCAGGTCCGCCGTTGAGCCCGATACAGGGGATCCCCAGCACGGTGAACTCGACGGTTAGCACATCCCCTTTCTTGCCCGAGGGATAGTCGGCCGGGGCGCGAAAGACACCTTCCACTTTCGAATCAGGAAAGGTCTGGGCGTAGAAGTTTGCGGCTTCTTCCGCATCCTTGTCGAACCAGAGGCAAATCCTGTGCTTATCTGCTGCTGCCATGGCAGTCTCCTTCCCTGAAAGGTTAAAGTTTTGTGTAAGCACTTTAGGCGCACAGGCATTCGGCGAGACAGATTGGAAGGAGATTCTGTCGCTCAAAGAAGGGAGACGGGATCGACGTCGATGGCGATGCGATCTCCACGCATGATGGTGCCATCGCTCCGCAGAACCGCGAGGACCTGCTGCAGGGCGGCCGGGTTTGGACTGCTCAAGATCACCTGGTGCCGGAAATATCCTGCGATCCGGGCGATCGAGCACTCCATCGGCCCCTGCAGATGAACGTGCGGTATCTGCCCGGCCGCCTGGCGCAAGCGGTCGGCGATTCCCTGGGCAAACACCACCAGTGCCTGCTCATCCCTGTCGCGAAAGACGATGCGAACCATCCTGCCGAACGGTGGCAAGTTTGCCTGGCGGCGCAATGCCAGTTCATGGGCGGCGAAGCTGTTGTAATCCTGCCTGATGGCCGCCTGTATGGTTGGATCATCGGGCATGTATGTCTGGACAATCACTTTTCCTGGTTTATCCCCACGGCCGGCCCGCCCGGCAACCTGCGTGATGATCTGGAAGGTGCGCTCGGCCGCCCTGAAGTCGGGCAGCATCAGCGCCGTGTCGCCGCTGATCACTCCCACCAGGGTAACATTGGGGAAATCCAGCCCCTTGGCGATCATCTGTGTGCCCATCAGGAGTTGTACTCTGTTCGCCGCGAACTCGCTAAGCACGCGCTCATAGTCGGCCGCGCGATGCATCGTGTCGCTGTCGACCCGTGCAAACGTCATCTCGGGGAACTTGCGTTTCAGCTCTTCCTCCACTCGCTGTGTTCCCAGGCCAAACAGTGAGAGTTTCTTGCCGCAATCGGGGCATTGAGGCGGTAGCGCCGACGTTGCGAGACAGTAGTGACAGTGCAGCGTTCCCGTACCCACCGCCAGGTCGCTTCTTCCCGACGAGACGGGAGCCCCCTTGTCGCGATGGTAGACCATGCCGACGTCGCAATACTTGCACTTGATCTGGCCTCCACAGGAAGGACACCAGATGTAGCTGGCATAGCCTCGGCGATTCAGCAGAAGTATCGCCTGTTGCCCGTTGCGCAATGTTGATTCCAGGTGGGTTTCCAGCTGAGGGGAGAGCAGGTGGATCCCGGGACGCCCGACGTTTGCATGCTTCATGTCCACCAGTTCCACCCTGGCAAGCTGCTGCGCCCTCGCGCGCGATGGCAACACTAGATACTGGTACTTGGCTGGTTGATCGGCAGCGGGGTTTTGGGCCGCCGCGCGGATGCGATGAAACATCTCCAGGCTGGGGGTGGCCGAGCCGAGGATCACCGGGACGCCTTCCATCTGAGCCCGCTTGATGGCGACATCTCGGGCGTGGTAGCGCGGGGCAGTCTCCTGCTTGTAACTGGACTCGTGCTCCTCATCGATGACGATCAGGCCCAGCGCCGGCACGGGTGCGAATACCGCCGAGCGTGCCCCGATGACGATATTTGCCTGACCGGCCGCGATCTTGCGCCACTGGTTGTGTCGCTCAGTCGCACTCAGCCCCGAATGCAGCACGGCCACATTGGGGAATCGTCGAGTGAAACGCTGGGCTGTCTGCGGAGTGAGGGCGATTTCAGGCACCAGCACGATCGCCTGCCGGCCTCTGGCCAGTACACGGTCTATGCAGTGAAGGTAAACCTCGGTCTTGCCGCTGCCGGTGATGCCATGCAGCAGCGAGATGCCAAACCTCTGTGCATCGATCTGCGGCAAGATCGCGTCAAACGCCTTCTGCTGATCCGGGTTCAGGGAAAGCGGCGGCTCAGGCGTAAATTGCTTGTCTATCTCATCTTCCGGGAGAGAAAAGTCAGTCTGCCTCGAGAGGCGCACAAGATTCTGGGCCGCCAGCTTGCGGACGGTCGCTACGGTGGTGTTGGCGTCCGTCGCCAGGCGCGTGATCTCGATCTGTTCGCCATCGTCCAGTTTCAGTAACACGCCCAGGACTGCGGCCGACTTGCCGCGGCGCAAGCTGGCCATGCGCTGCTTCATCTCCTCGCGCGAGAGGGCAGGGCTGACCAGCGTTATCTGCCCAAGACCGGTGCGTTTCTTCACGGCCGCGGGGATGACGCTCTCCAGCACAGTCCCAAGTGGAGTGACGTAGTATCGGCTCATCCAGCGGGCCAGCTCCAACACCTGCGGGCGCAAAAGGCTACGCTGGTCATCTATGCTGATAAGCTGCTTCAGTCGGCTCAGCGGGAAGTCGCTGTGGTTCTTCACCTGCACCACGCAGGCAAGCGCCTGCCTGTTGCCGCGCCCCAGCGGTACGCGAACTCGCTGGCCGACAGCGATAAGGTCTCGCAGATCAGGCGGCACGATGTAATCCAGTTCGCGGTCCACCGCCTGTTCCACTGCCACCGTGGCGATGCACAGATCGGTATGGTGCTCTATCGGCGGATGTTGCGGCGGGGGAATGTGAGCGAACAGGTCGTTCATCGCTTCCAGTTTTATAGCTTGTGCGCGTTGTTGGCCAGTAAGATCGATTCTGCTATCGTCCTTCGTCAAAGGAGTCTCACACAGTGGCTTGGACGTTCAAGGAAGGGATGCGCGCCCCATCATGGCTGGGATGGGTGATTCTCGCTGCGCTTGCGGCGATGTGCATGTTCATTGGCAACGTGGTGGGTCGACTCGCCGGGTTCCCTTATTACGAAGGCTACCAGGGGGTGATGATACAGCAACCCTGGCCGATCGCGATCTTCTCGGTAACCGGCACCGCCATCGCGGCCATCCTGACTCTGCGCATCACCGTTTCATGGACGCGGCCACTGGATGAGCGGGTAGGGGCGGCCATCTCACTGCTGGTGATCGGGGGACTGTCAATACGCTCCGGCGGCATGCTCAGCGTCATGCAGGCGGCCGACGGAAACGCCGTCTTCTGGTATCTCGCCATCGAGGCGCTGGTACTGCTCGCGGTGGTGATGGCCATCTTCCTCTTGCGCTACCCTATCGGCGGAACCCGGCCAATCAGCAGGCCTGCCTCAGACGCTACCAGCGCTCTCGTGCAGGCCGCGGTCTTTGCCGTGTCGATGTGGGTCATCGCCCGCACGCCGCTGAAGGCGCAGGGTATCTGCTCGGTGCTGGCCTCGGGTGTGATTGCCAGTTATGTAACGCATCTGCTTATAGGCAAGACCTGGCGATACAGTTGGTCGCTTCCACTGGTCGTGGCTATCGTCGGCTACATTGTCAATGCCTTCACCGCCAGCGGGGTGGAGATCGCAAAGCTCACTGGTCCATTCACCGGGCTAGCGATGGCAACTCCACTGGACTACGCCGCCTTCGGGCCGATCGGACTGATGATCGGGGAGATGCTGCAGGGGCACCAGGAAACCTTAAATGCTCCTGAACCCACCAGGGCATAGATCATCATCCAGGGTTCGGTTGCGGCTGCGTGGCAGTCTCGTTCTTTGCCTGTGAAAGAGATTCGGCACACTGCTCCAGGAGACCCATGGCATAGGCATCCTGCTTGTGGTGAGAGTTGAACCGCAGTTGAGCGTGCTTGTACGCCTCACGGGCAGCCGCTGTCTCCCCACGCTCCAGGAGTATCAGACACTTCGTCGCAATCGGGGCGACGCTGGATGTATCCTGGTGCGCCTCTTCCTCCAGGATGCGCAACGCTTTCTCCCATTCTCCGGCACGCGAGGACGCACTGGCATAGTAAAACATGCGCTGTGCATCGCCTGGCTTTATCTGCAATGCCCGCAGGAGGCACTCGGCCGCTTCGCTCCAGCGGCCGGCCTGATACAGGATCATCCCGATGGCCTCCGTGTACCTGCCATCAGGATCGGATTCGCGTGAAGACTCGCGAAGTATGGCGACGGCGTCATCTACCTTGCCGCCGGCCGCCTGTTCATATGCTTTCCTGATTATCCGGTCTGTTCCGCGCCAGTGAATCATGGATTCTCGAATCATACCTGCCAAGCGTGCTGGGCCAACAAGCTTTTGTGGTAATAAGCTCAGGTTTCTACCCGCTTGACTATAAGGACAGTTATGTCGTCTGCCGTCGGGCGGCCGCCGCGAAATGAAACCTGGTCGTCGACGATAGTCTGCAGGCACTGGGCCGCGGAAGCATAGGCGCACCGCGATGCCGACTTCACCAGGCCCTCGGAACCGTACTGTTCACCATCGCTGTTGCTTGCCTCCGTCATGCCGTCGGTGGCAAGGATAATCATATCTCCAGGCTCGAACGCGAGTTCGGTGGCCTCGTATGGCTCTGCGGTGTCGACGCTCAGCGGCAATCCGCCGGCCTCGATCTCGTGAGCCTCACCTGTCTTGCCGCTGATGAGTATGGGCGCCACCAGTCCAGCCCTCGCGGTGCGCACGCGCGACTGGTTCGGATCGATCAGCATCGCCAGCCCGGCGGCGAACTGGGATTGCAGCAGCGGGGGCAGTGCCTCGTTGAGGTTCTGGAGGACGAGGCTGGGGTCCGGCGGGGTATCGCGAATTACCGCGTGGAACGTCGCCTTTACCACTGCCATCGACAGAGCGGCCGGCACACCATGACCCATCGCGTCAGCGATGAAGATGAACAACCTTCCGTCGGGCATTGGCAACAGTTCCAAGAGATCTCCGCCCACCTGCTCCAGCGGCTCATAGAGCATGGCCATGTCCAATCCCGGCAAATCAGGCGGCTTCTCTGGGATGAAGGTCTGCTGCAACTGCCGGGCGAGTTCGAGATTGCGGCGAATGTTCTGGCTCTGCTTCTCGATCGCCGCGGTGTACTCGGAAAGGGCGGTGTACAGTCGCGCCCTCTCGATCACGATGGACACCTGGGCCGCCACGTGCTGGTAGAACAGCTGCTCCACGTCGGCGTAGGCATTCACCTTCTCGCTGGTGAAGAACAGGAATCCCAGCGGACCGTCCCTCGCATAAAGCGGGCAGGTCATGGAGGACCGCAGGCCTTCCTCGAGGATCAGTCGCGTGTGGATGGAATCGGGATGTTCTCGATAGTACTGCTCCAGGTCGTTGATGATCCTGACCTTGCCTGTCTTGATGATGTCGTTGAGGGAAGATCCCTCCAGGCTGGCAGAGTAGCCCACCGCAAGACGGATCGGGCGATTTGATTTCACCCATGCCGATGTGGTGGTGTTCTTCGCGCGATCCACCAGCGCCAACGCCAGCCGATCACAAGGCAGGATGTCCTGCGCCGATGTGTATAAAAGCTCCAGGACCTGTTCCAACTCCAGCCCGCGATTGATGTTGGTGAGGATGTTGAGCAACTGTTGGAGATGCTCGGGATTGAGGCGGTGCAGAGTATGCCCGGACGCCAGGCTATCGCCAGGCTCGTGTGCGACCTGAAGATCGATCCGATTGCCTTCCACAGGAGATCTTAGTTGCGTGCCTGATCACCCGACTTGCGGATCGATGGGAATCTTCGCATAACTCTTGGCATGACCACGACCACCCCAAGAATTCCCTCGGCACTCACCATAGCCGGCTCAGACTCCTGCGGCGGGGCAGGCATGCAGGCTGATCTGAAGACCTTCACCGTACTAGGCGTCTATGGCACCAGCGTGATCACAGCCATCACTGCCCAGAACACCCTCGGTGTACACGCGGCCATGCAACTGCCGCTGGAGCTTGTGCAGCAGCAGTTTGATGCGGTCACCAGTGACATCATGCCGCAGGCCATAAAGACCGGCATGCTTGCGTCCGTCGAGATGATCGAGCTGGTGGCCGGTATGATCTCGGATCTGCAGTGTCCCTACGTGTGCGACCCGGTCATGGTCTCCAAGAGCGGGCATTCACTGATAGCCCCCGAGGCTATAGCAACCATCCGGCAGCGATTGTTTCCACTGGCGAGAATCATCACTCCCAACCGCTTCGAGGTTCAGCAGCTACTGGGACGCAGCATTGGCAATGTGGAGCAGGCGGCCGAGGCCGCTCGCGAACTGGCCGACATGGGGCCAAAGGCGGTAGTCATCAAGGGGATCGAGAAGGGCACAGCGATGGTGGATCTGGTGCTGCATGAAGGACAGCTTCACACATTGCGCGGCGATCGCTACCCATCCGGCAAGTCGCACGGAAGCGGGTGCACCTTCAGTGCCGCCATCACGGCCGAGCTTGCAAAGGGGGCGGATGTTCCCTCCGCCTGCCAAAGCGCGCGCAAGCTCATCGACGTGGCGATTCGCGAGAGTTTCAGTTCCTGCAGGGGAGTTCACCCGGTCAACGTGCTGGCGTACCGCCACTGACATCTCTGGCCGGATCAGGCTGCAGCGCCTTGCGTATCTCAGTGAGTAGTTGCTTTACTTTGAACGGCTTGAACAGCACGGCCTGCAATCCTTCCTGGCTGGCGCGGACGATGCTGTGGTTGGGATCGTAACCGAACCCGGTCATCAGGATAACCGGCACGGTTTCGCTGCGCCGCCGGGCGGCCGTGAAGACGTCGTAGCCTGACTTGTCGGGCATCCGGATGTCGCTGAGGATCAGGTCGTACTCGTTGCGCTCAATCAGCGCGATCGCCTCGCTGCCGTTGGATGCCACATCCACCTTGGCGCGGTACTTGCGCAGCACATCGCTGATGGTCACGCGGATGTTCGGCTCATCGTCAGCCACAAGGATATGAGCATCGCGCAGTGCCGGGTCATCCTCGGCCGCCTCGATCTCGTCGGTGCCAAGCACCGTCTTGGCTCCCTGGGCCGCCTGGTTAAGCGAGCGGCGGATCGTCGAGACATTGTCGATGATCTGCTGCAGGCGGGCACGAAGATCATCATGGCCGATGTAGTCATCAAGGATGGACGCCGCGTCCGAGGCGATGTCGTTCAGCGGCCCGGCCACATCCGAGCAGACGTCATCAGCCACTCGATGCCGCGTGCTTACGCGCTCCACCACCAGCAAATCCAGGATATTGAGGGCAACCGCCACATTGCGACCGAAGATCTCGGCGAACTGCCGGTCATCCTCGGTAAACGCGCCAGGCTTGTCGCTCTCCACATTGAAGACGCCGATCACCTTGTCATGCAGGAACAGCGGCACCGTGAGGCTGCTGCGGGCGTGGTCAAGTCCGGGTATGTAGCGGGGATCCCGCTGCACGTCGGGGCAAATGTACGACCGGCCGGTGGCTGCCACGTATCCGCTTATCCCGTTCCCTTCCGGCGATGCGAACAGTTCAACAGATAACGCCTCCTGGGGGATGCCACTGGAGATCACCACCTCGAGCTTGTTGGTGCGCCTGTCCAGGATGCGGATGCCGAAGTGGTCGTAGCGCATCAGCTCCTTTACATTGCGGACGATCTTTTCTTCCAGCAGCTTTAGTCGCTCCGTGACACTGAGCTTCTCGATCGCTTCCGACTCCAGTCGAACCAGCTCACTCCCCGCGCGATCGATGGCATCAAGCTTCTGCTGCAGCCGCCGCTGGGCGGTATTGTCCCAAACCACGGCCACTACCTGCGTGACCTTCCCCGTGGGCGACACTACCGGGGAAACGATCATCTCCCAGTACATCTGGTGGTCGAGGTTCAGTTGATATCGCTTGGAACGGGAGGATGGTTGAGAGTTTGCACCTGAGCTGATGGCTGCCTTGAAGAACTGGTGCGCTTCCCTGCAGTTCTTGCATATTTCAGCATGTAACTGCTCCGGCCAGTTTTCCAGGCGCTTGTTCATCCAGGTCATGTGGCCTTCGCCGTCGACTATGCAGACTCCCTCGCCGATGGTGTTGAGGATGAGATTAGCCTGTTGCGAGAGTAGTGCCCGCTCAAGTGGGAGAAAATCTCCGGCATCGGAGAAGATGGCGGCGTACTGATCCGTGCGCAACTGATCGATGGCTTCCTCGATCGTCGTTACTTCCACTACCTCGGCAGACTGCTGAAGCGCCTGTACGACAGCTCCATGCATGCGGGAGTGACCGCGGAGAACCAGTATTTTGGTGGGTGCGGCTCGCATTCGCTGCGCCCTATGGGCGTCTTTGACCTTTCTTTTTTGATGTTATGCCGCCCGGCAGCAGGGTCAAACAGGCAACGAACGAGACTGCCGCCGGCCGGTACTTCATCGCGACCGCCGCGATGATCCGCGGGAGGGACTTCCCTTCCCCAGACGATTCAGTATGGAATCGATCCACTGCCTTGCCTCCGGGGGCTGGTTTTCGCGCAACTGCTGTAGCGTGGGCACGATGATATTCCCCATGGCTACCAGGTCCGCCTCGGCCTGCTCGCGCTGACGCCAGTCATCGGCGTTAAGCATCTCCACGAGCTTGTGGATCCGCTCGACGATGCCGGCTGCCGGCTGGGGAGCGGTGGAGACATAACGCTCGATCACACCTACCGGGACGCGGGCAACCGCGCCGCCCGCCAGCGAGCATTCGAGCATAGGCTCGGCCAGTCGGCCGGTAATGGTCGAGTCATCCCACAACTGGACCTGGATATCGTCCAGGGTGTTCTTGACCCTGGAGATGCCCTTAATCTCCGCGCCATTGACAGCTACCTGCCCGTAAGCCGTGAGCAGTGTCACCTGTTCCGGGAGGGTGGCCGCCAGCAGGTCTTCACCAGTCAGGCGAAGCTGCGACACCGGGTCTTCCTCAGTGGCCGGAGCGATCACCAGTTTGCGGACCAGTGCCATCGGCGCCTGCAGGTTTCCTCCACGCGCCAGCGGGAAGCTCAGCGTCTGCTCCAGCAGGAGCCCGCTGAAAGAGCTGCCATCGGTGAGCATGACCTGGTGAACCGGGCTTTGGTCCGGTTGTAGATCGATACTGGCAATGCTGCTGGCCGGCAGATGCAGGATGCCGAAACGCGTGGCAATCTCCAGGGGCTTTTCCGGGAGATTGATTGCCAGGCGATCGCCGGTCATGAGCACCACCATCGGCCGCGGGGCCGCCGGCTTCTCATCAGCCGATGTGCGAACACCCATGCGCGATATCTTGTCGATCGGGATGGAGACGCGCTGGCCACTGGCGACCTGAAACTCAAGCGTGGGGGCCTGCAGCTTGCCGCCGACGATCTCTCCATCGCGGGTAATGACCAGGTGGCGAGCGCTAAGGCCAGTCGGCACCATCAAGCCGATCACCTCTTCCGGGCGAATCTCCACCTGGCCGAACGAAGTCGCGACCGTCCAGCTGTTGCTGAGCAGGTCGCCGTGCAACTGATCGCCATTGGCCAGTTCCAGGACGTCATTGGTGGTGCCGCGGAGGATGTCAAGGTCATCAAATGCACTGGTGTTGGAGGGGAAGTTGACGATGAGCTTGCGCAACTCTGTTGGCAGGGAGGAGATCGCTCGTGCTTCGCTGAGCGTCGCGAACTCCTTCTCAGCCTGGTCGGCGGATGAGTATGTCTTGTGAAAATGCACTATCGCAGCCTGCTTCCCCGGTGGCAGTTTTATTTCGTAAACGGCCTGCACGGAGTTGTTGGGAGTGGCGTTGATGCTGGGCGTGAGCTTCGCGTTCTTCCCCGCGAAAACGCTTAGCAGCGTGCGATTCTGGCCATCAGTGGCAATGGCCGCCAGGAGCTTGTCTGTCTTGCGGGGGTCGGTCAGTTGTCGTGAATTCTGCAGACCAAAGTTGATCTGGAAGTTGATGGTGACATTGGCCGTCACCTCTTCATTGCGATTGTTCCGGATGATGTCGATGATCCGCATCACCCCATCTTCGTTCTGGAGGAAACGCCGGGTGAGGGAAAACTGCCCCACGCGTGCATTTTCGATGATTGCCTCGGTATCTTCCAGCGCCAGTTGCTGGTTTGGCGCCTGCATCCCCTGGCCGTTGATGATGATGCTGGCAGATTCGCCGGAGAAGGGCATGTTTCCCTGCTGCATCAGGCGCCCACCGTTGTAGAGCATCCACGTGTTGCCGAACGCATCTACATGCGGGAAGCGGTAAGGATAGTTCACGGTGGAACGTCGCACCTCGGCGGCGTTTGCAATGGTTACAGCAAACATCAACGCCAGTATGCATGCAAGGATGCGGCTCATCTCGGGCTCCTCGTAGTTGCGCAGGTCGTCCCCAATGGGAGATATTTAGTATATCGCCTTGATGCGGAGATAGGGCTTTGCCGGCCCATTGTCCAGGATTTCACGACACAGCTCGGCGCAAGCGGCCCGCTCGCCCGGCCACATGAGCCCGGCAGCGTAGTCATCACGCTGCACCCACCGGTAAGCGTCATGCTCCTCGTTCAGGACTACTTCGGCCGACGGGCTGACTATGGCGCAAAACCCCGGGCAGTTCCAGATGCAGTCATCATGCGCCAGGTAAAAGGAATTCACCGTGTCGAGCTGGTAGAACTCGAGTGGAGTAAGCCCGGTTTCCTCACGCAGTTCGCGAAGCGCCGCCTGCCATGCGGTCTCGCTTTCCTTTATCCCGCCATACACATTCTGCCACGTGCCGCCCATGAAGTCGGAGGGTACCCGCCGAAGCTGAAGAAACTCATGCCCGCCGCCCGCTGCCTCGCGAACCACATAGCACTGAACCATGTCGTAACGGACTTTCATTTTTCCCCGGATGATTTGAAGTAACTCTGGCCATCTGCCCGCTTGATCAACCCTTTGAGGCTCAGGATCGTGAGTTCCTGCAGGATCACGTGCGCCGGCAACGAAGTTCGATCGACGATCGTGTCGACGCTGGTCGCTTCTTCATCGATCGCGGAGAGAATCTGCTCCTGCCGGGCCGTCACCGGTACCTTCGCCTGGGTGGACTCAATCGGCGGGCGACTGGGGCGCGGTCTATCCTCGAACCTCGTTTCTTCCTCGGCGGTCTCCGATGGTGGTGCAAAAAGCACTGGATCGGCAAGGTCATGCACATCGGCCGGCAGGGGAGTCAGCCCGTCCAGCACGTCCTGTACACCGGTTACCAGGATCGCACCGTCGCGGATCAGTGCATGGGGCCCGGCCGACATGCGGTTATCAATCCTACCCGGCAGGGCAAACACCGTGCGATTCTGCTCGCAGGCAGTGTGGGCAGTGATCAGCGCGCCGCTGCGCTCATCTGCCTCGATAACCAGAACGCCGCGCGACATCCCGCTGACGATGCGGTTTCGCCGCGGGAAGTTCTCTGCCAGTGGCTGGGTTCCGATCGGATACTCGCTGACCAGCGCCCCGTTCTGCATGATCTGCTCGAAGAGCTGAGTGTTCTCCGGCGGATAGACCACGTCTACGCCGCAGCCCAGTACCGCGATGGTTCTCCCGGCCGGGTCGGTCAGGGCTCCACGATGGGCAGCCGAGTCGACGCCCCGCGCGCCGCCGCTGGTGATGGTGAATCCGCAGGTGGCCAGCATGGCTGCGAAACGGTGCGCCTGTTCCCGCCCGTAATAGGTGCAGCCGCGACTTCCCACGATGGCAAATGAGTTAAGGTCGCGCGGCTCAAGGCTGCCGCGCACGTACAGTACCGGCGGCGGATCATGGATGCTGCGCAGCAACGCCGGATAAATGGGATCATCGAAGGCAACCAGCATGGCGCCGATCCGCTCCACACGCTCCAGCTCGCGCGGCGCCTCGTCGGCCGAGGCCTTGAGACTGGCATGGATCTGCTCGGCCTTTACGCGCCCGATACCATCAAGCGAACGCAGCAGGGAGATCGACGCCTCGCACGCGGCTTCCGCCGATCCCGCTGCCTCAAGCAGTCGCTTGAGAGTCACCGGGCCAACGCCCTTGGCCAGGGCAAGCCGAAGCCAGTGGAGCGCTGCCATTACCCCTCACCTTTCAGGGAAGCGATAGCATCCCGTACAAGCTGCTCGGGAACGTCATCTCGGATCATCGCGCGCCCGATACCATCCGGCAGCACAAAGCGGATGCGTCGGCCGATCACCTTCTTGTCGTAGATCATTGCCTGCACGCACTCGTCCACATCCAACGTCAGGCCGTCAACTGGCAGGCCGGCCACCTCAAGCACATCGCGGATAGCATTCGCCTGCTGGTCATTGAGCAATTTCAGTTCCCGAGCCATATGCGAAGCGGCCATTATCCCCAGCGAAACCGCCTCACCATGCGAGTAGGTGAACGAGGAAACCTTCTCGAAGGCATGGCCAAATGTATGCCCGAGATTCAGGTGAGCTCTTTCGCCTTTCTCCAGCGGATCAGCCTCCACCACACGAGCCTTGATCCGCACATTGTGGGCGACCAACTCAGCGAGGGCATCCACAGCCGCCACGAGCGCCTTCTCGATGATCCCCGGAAGTTGCTCGAAATGGCGCTCGTCGCGGATGATGTCATGCTTTATGCACTCCGCCAGGCCGCCGACTATCTCGCGGCGCGGCAGGGTGAGGAGAACATCCGGGTCTATCAGCACGCCGATAGGCTGATGGAACGCACCGATGAGATTCTTGCCGCAGGGGTGATCAATCCCGGTCTTGCCGCCCACGGAGGCATCCACCATT
>JAKORQ010000433.1 GCA_029777755.1 Planctomycetota bacterium | reverse complement strand
TGGAACGCCTCCAGCGCCGATGTCAGGTTTGCGAGAATGTTGTTGTGCGTCAGGGGAACGGCCTTGGGGGCTTTCTCTGACCCGGAAGTGAACAGCACGACTGCATGGTCATCCGGTTTTCGCTGCGGCACCTGTCGCAACACCGACTGCGGACGCAGGCGTACCTTCAGGAGGGCGCCGAGCATCTCGGTTTTCGTAATCGAGCCGCGAATCTCCTCAAGATACTCGTAGCGCGTGCCCTCGACCGTCACGCCGGTGCGGTCAACAAACTTCTTCGAGGTGATGACATGCTTCAGGTTCATCACCTTGGCGGCATGGGCCAGGTTGGCCGGGCCGGTGGTCCAGTTGAGCAGGACGGGCAGTTTCCCGGCCAGCAGTGCCGCGAAATATGTACTGGTCGCGGCAATGCTCGCGGGCAGCAGGATGCCGACGGCGTCCCCTTCCATCCGGCCGATGCGCCTGGAAAGGAGCAGAGAAGCGATCAGCAGCCTCTCGTAGGTTACCAGGCCGCTCATGTCGTCAACGGCCGCCGCATCATTCCGCGCCTGCAGGCAGCGCTTGACGAAGGCCGACGCGATCGTCTTGTCGAGAATCTCGAGACGTCTTTTCTCCTCGGGTTGCTTCAGCCACGCCGGCGGCGCCGGCTTGAGCTCACGTGCTTCAATCAGTCCCTCGGCAACCGCCCAGAGTCCACCGATGGTGGTAGGAACTTCATCACTGGTGAAGCCGAAGCGTCGCTCGATCTCCAGCGATAGCTCCATGCGATCAAGGCTGTCGAGCCCAAGGTCCTCAAGCTTGGCGGCGGGATCCATCTCCCTGTCTGTGGGATCTCGCTTAAGCCTCTCGGCCACGATGTGGGCAACGGCATCCCTGGTTGCGGGCCGCACTTTCGATATATCGACGGCTTCTGCTCCCACAGGCTTGGGAAACTCGTACGTTCGTGACCCAAACAGGAAGTGATACGGTACGTGCGTGGGCTTCTCCTCGCCGGGCCGGTTGTACCAGGCATCAAGGAACGGGTTGATCTCCGTTCTCGTCCGTCCGGGGATCGCCGACTGGTCGATCACCTCCAGCGTCATCTCGATTTCCCGACGCGGCGCGAAGAACAGCAGGTTGGCCAGCAGCAACCCAGCGCCTTTCAGAAGGCAGAGGATCAGGCGCGGTTGCCGGCCGGTGCGCGCGTAACTGAACATGCTTCCCCACACGCCGCGGGTACGCACCAGCACCAGCTTCGCCTCGGGAACGGCATTCAGGATCTCTGACAGCGACCTGGCTGCGCCAAGCGACTCCAGACCGACGGTGCGATATACACGCCCGGAGGGCCAGAGGACATGGTTTCTACCAGACTTCAGCCCCTCGACAATGGTTGCGAGCGACTGCTCGGTCTTCCGGCGTGCCTCTACACTGGCTTCCTGAAGCTCGGGAATCTCGACGGCGTCCAGCAGCTTGGGGATCCACGCGATCAGCGGGTTATTGAACATGCTGCGCAGCAGAAGTGGCCGTGGGCGCAAGATCGGCCAGAGCGTGCGCAGCACCAGCGGCGGATCGATGTAGCCGGGGTGATTGGGCAGTATGATCGCCTGCCTCACACCGCGAACTTTTTCCAGCCCGTTCACGCGCACGCGATAGCGCAGCGAGAGAACCAGCGTGGCTATCAGCCAGAGTAGATATCTTACCAGGTTCAACATCGCGGTTAATCGTGCATGGCCAGGTTAACTTGTTCAAGTGCAACTGGCCAAAGCGTTCACAAAAGCGAACCGTTCCCTACAATCACCGGGGATGGCCCAGATGCAAACGATCAGCGTGAATGTAGCCCCGGCCGGGTATGAGGTGCTGGTGCAGCGCGGCATG
>JAKORQ010000432.1 GCA_029777755.1 Planctomycetota bacterium | reverse complement strand
TGGCACGGGAAAAACTCGCCCGCGGCCAGTAGGCTCCGCGTTACAATGCTGGCATGCAGATTCGGCCGGCCGCCATATCCGACATCGACGGCATCCTTCCCATGGTCGCGCGCATCTGTGCGTTCCATGAGCAGCAGGCCCCGCACAAATACCCGTTCCTGAGCCATCCCGAGCAGCGCTATCACTGGTGGCTGACACGCATCGTGGAGACCGGCAATGGAGTCCTGCTGGTGGCAGAGGTGGAGGGAAAACTTGTCGGCTTTACGGTGGCGACCATAGAGGATGAGATTCCCATCTATCGCGTGAAGCGGTTCGGCTTTGTGCATGACCTGTGGGTTGAGCTTGACTACCGCCGCCGGGGAATAGGGCGTGCGCTGATCGGTGAACTCGTAGGGCGCCTCAGGGCGATGGAAGTGGAGCAGATCCGGCTGGACGTGCTCGTGAACAATGAATCGGCCCGCAAGCTCTGCGCCGCGTGCGGCTTTGCGCCAAGCACTATCGAGATGCTCTTGCCCTTGCGCGAGCCGGCGCGAAAGTGAATGCCGCTCAACTTTTCCGCCGCGATTCGGGCGTGTCCTCTAACTCCTCACCTGGCGGATGCCCCGGCGGCAGGCCCAGTTTCGAGGCCAGCCGGGCCGCATCGAACGGCGCATGCACCTTGGCGTCGTTGTCGAAGTAGACGTACACATCGCGCCGCTTGCGTCGCGCCTTGCGGCTGGAGATGCGCCTGGCATCCTCCGGCTCTGGGCCTTCGTGCCACAGCCGCACGCGCTGCGCCCACCAGTCGAGCTGCTCGTCGCTGTACCCGCTGCTGTACAGTTCCTCCGCCCCGTGCAGGCGCACGTAGACAAAGTCGGCGGTGATGTCCTCCGCATAGGGATATAGCCCGGCCGAATCCGCGATGCACAGGGAGATCCCATGTTCACGCAACAGGTCGATGAACCTATCACTCATGAAGCTCTCGTGCCTGACCTCCACGGCATAGCGCAGGGGCAGATCAACTTTGCAGCGAGTGCTGACTCGTCCCTTCATCCAGTCGGCATGCCGCCTGGCCAGGTGAGCGGCCGCCCGCGTATCACGCGGCAGGATGGCAAAGAACTGCTCGAATCGCTGCACATCAAACCTGTTGTGCGGGCCGAACTGCCAGAGGATCGGCCCGAGCTTTTCCGCCAGTTCCAGCACGCCGGAGGCAAAAAAGTTGGCCAGTGGAGTTTCAGGATCCTTCAGGCGAGTCATGTGGGTGATGTAGCGTCCGCCCTTCAGGGCAAAGACCAGATCATCTGTGCTCTGTTCGCGCCAGCGAGAATACGCCTCCGGCCGCTGGAGCGAGTAAAACGATCCGTTGATCTCCAGGGAGTTGAAGCAGCGCGAGGCGTACTCCAGTTCGCGCCTTTGCGGCAGCCCCGTGGGGTAGAACACGCCGCGCCAGCCGGCATACCTCCAGCCTGAGATCCCGATCCGCAGCATCGGCAATCATATCCCTCGACCATCTTGCGGCCGGCTCATGCGCAGATTATGATTCATTAGAGAACACTTGTTTCAAATATGAAACAAACGCCAGCAATCCCGGTACTCGCTTCTGCCGTGAAGGTGATGGAGGCGATCGCCGCCGGCTCCGCCCAGGGGCCGGTTCGCAAGGTCGCGGCCGAGCTGGGTATCTCCGCGGCCACCTGCTTCCGCATCTTCAGCACCCTCCAGCAGGCTGGTTGGATCACGGTCGATGATGAAGGCGGGAGAAAGATCAATCCGGAGCTGGTGACGCGCCTCTCTGGCCTGCCGGATCGCGATCGCCTGATCCAGCGAGCCCGTCCCGTGTTCGAGTCGCTCGCCCAGAAGACGCAGCTATCGGTGAAGCTCTCCGTGCGCGATGGGTTCGAGGCTCTCACGATCCTGCGGGCCGAGTCTCCCCGTGCCATGGCGATCAGTGGGAGAACAGGCGCGCGCTTCCCGCTGGCGTACGGCTCCTCTGGCGCGATCCTCTGTGCCGAGATGTCCGATGAGCAGTTGCAGCAGGTGATCGAACATGCCCCGCGTGACGCATGGCGGAATCAGTCTCCCCCTGATTTCCTCGCCCGCGTCGCCCAGGCGCGCAAGGATGGGATCTGCCGCGACGAGGGCAGTTACCATGCGCAGGTCTACAGCGTCTCCATCGGCGTGAGGGTTGGCACGGCCCACGCGGCGATCACGCTCATGGGGCTACCGGACGACATGCAGGCGCGACATTTGCCGGGATACGTGCGAATGCTTCGCGCGGCCGTTGGCGAGATCGAGGGAAAACCATGATGGGCGTGGACAGGAAGATCGGTGTGTCCGAGGTGCATCGCGGCGTCACATTTGGGTTCTATGCCCGCAACGGTGTGCTCGGCTCCCCGTGGGCAAGGGAGCAGGTGGACAGGATGCTTGCCTGCAATGTCCGCTGGGTGGTCCTCACGCCCATCGTGATGCAGGAAAACTGCCACACCACCCGCCAGTACCGTGACTTTGAGGTAACGCCCAACGACCAGGAACTGTACACGATCATCGACTACATGCATTCGAAAGGGATGCGCGTTCAGCTTCGGCCAATGACCGAGACACAGGATGGCATTGGGCGATTGCAGGTCTGGTTCCAGTACGACGGCGAGCGGATCCCCGGCCGAAGGAGCAACCACTGGGCGCGCTGGTTTGAGAGCTTCATCTGGCGGAGCATCCACTATGCCCGCATTGCCCAGGAGACCGGCTGCGAGATGTACGGCCTGGACAGTGAACTGGATCGCACGATCGACCAGAACAGTCACTGGAAGCGCGTCATCGAGGCGGTTCGCAACGTCTACAGCGGGCCGGTCACAAGCTGCCACACGACACATACCGGGCTGATCGACTTCGAGCAGGTGCTCGCTCGCAAGGATCACTGGTTCTACGACCTGGACGCGCTGCACCTGAGCTTCTATGCCCAGGCCGCCGGACGTCCCGGGGCGACCGTTGAGGAGATGGTCGAGTATCTCAAGCCACAGGTGCAGCGCTTCCGGGCGATGGCGCAGCAGTACGGCAAGCCGCTGGCATTCGGCGAGTGCGGATGCACCAGCAGCACGGGCGGCGCGATAAATCCCTCAGGCTGGCGCGACGATGCCAGCTATGACCCGGGCGAGCAGGCCAATTTCATGGAAGCCGTCTTTCGCAGCTTTTGGCATGAGCCATGGTGGTATGGCCTGTACTGGTGGAAATGGGACGAGCAAAACGATCGGCCGGTGTTCCGCAGCGATCCACGCGGCGACAAGGGGTTCACCATCTGGGGTAAGCCTGCCGCGGAGGTGATGGCCAGGTGGTATG
>JAKORQ010000431.1 GCA_029777755.1 Planctomycetota bacterium | reverse complement strand
TTGCGCCGGGCCGGGGTGTTGAAATACAGGTCGGCCACGTCCACCACGCTGCCGTGGTTGAGGGCGGCGGGGGCCAGCTCGCGCGGATCGGCATCGATGCGCCAGGCGTGGGGGGCGCCGTCGGCGCGGCTGGTGATGCTCATGCGCGACACGGCAGCGATGGCGGCCAGGGCCTCGCCGCGGAAGCCCATGGTGCCGACCCGCTCCAGGTCGTCGAGGCTGGTGATCTTGCTGGTGGCGTGGCGCTCCAGGGCCAGGGGCAGCTCGTCCTTGGGGATGCCGCAGCCGTCGTCGACCACCCGGATGCGCCGCACGCCGCCTTGCTCCAGCTGCACTTCCACCGCCGTGGAGCCGGCGTCCATGGCGTTTTCCAGCACCTCCTTGAGCACCGAGGCGGGGCGCTCCACCACCTCGCCGGCGGCGATCTGGTTGATCAGGTGGTCGGGGAGGAGGTGGATGGGCATGGCGGGCTTCCCGGTCGGCAGGGGCCGCATTGTACTGCCGGAGGGGCGTCGGAAGGATGGCGTACTGAGCCCTTAGTGGCGTGGTGGTGTGTTGTCTCACAATTTGGCTGAGGGTGTTTCGGGCCCATCCTGAGCCTCGTGGCGCCGTTAGAATGCCGTTGAGATGCGCATTCACCGCGCTGGATTCTTATTATCAATACCCTGCTCGGCTCGAGTGGGCTGTTTAAGGAGCCGAGCTTGTCCGACGTCTGCATCTTCCTGTCCTGCGTGAGCGTGGAGTTCCGGCCTTATCGTGAGGAGCTACGCCGCTACCTCAGTCGGCCCAATGTCGCTGTGAAAGTGCAAGAAGACTTCATAGTCACCGGCGGCGAAACCCTGGAGATGCTCGACGATTACATCCAGCACTGCGATGTTGTGATCCATTTGGTTGGTAACTCGACCGGAGCCATGGCGCTGGCCCCGTCAGTCGCGGCGATCCATGCGCGCTATCCCGACTTTGGAGAACGACTGCCGTTGGAGGAATTTCTGGGAGAGGCGGGACCGCCTCTCTCCTACACTCAGTGGGAGGCCTGGTTGGCCCTCTATCACGGTAGGCGTCTGATCATCGCCACACCAGCGGATGATGATGAGCGGGATGAGGGCCGCATGCCGGACCCCGCCCAGCAGGCGCACCTTGCGCGCTTGGAATTGATTGAGCGTTACCCCGGAATCCGCTTCCGTTCGCCCATTCACTTTGCTGCCGAGGTTTGGCGCTCGGGTCTGCTCGACATCCTGATTGGGGCCGGGCTGGTCCGGAGGATCGTGCATCTGCCTTACAAGAGCCTGGGAACCCTGTTCAAAGGCCGCGATGTATTGTTTGAAGATCTAGCTCTATACCTTGGACCGGTACCACAAGGCCAAGCGCAACCGACCAAGGTGGTGGCGCTCACAGGGATGGGTGGGGTTGGCAAGACGCGGCTGGCGCTCGAATACGCTTGGCGGCAGGCGGACGCCTGCCCGGTGCGGTTGCTCGTTGGTGCCGACAGTGCGGACGCGCTCAGCCGCAACCTGGCAGCCCTTTGTTCCGAGACGATTCTCGATCTCCCCGAGCAAGCCGAGACAGACGAGGGAAAACAGAACGATGCCGTACTCCGCTGGTTCAACCAGCATGTCGGCTGGTTGCTGATCCTCGACAACATCGATACCGAATCTGCAGCCGTCGCCGTTGAGGCCCTGCTGCCGAGGCTTAGCGGTGGACATGTTCTGATGACCAGTCGGCTGCCTAACTGGAGTGCTGGCATTAAGGCAGTACCCGTGGACTTGCTGTCGCCTGATGCCTCTGTTGACTTCCTGCTCTCACGTACCTCCGGGCGCCGCCGTCCGCAGGCTGACGATCCCCTCGTGGCAGCTCGACTCACCGAGGAGCTGGGTTGCCTCGCCCTCGGTCTTGAACAGGCCGGCGCTTACATCGCCCAGCGGCGCAGCACTTTCGGCCAATACTTGGCCCAGTGGCAGTGCCACCGGGATGAAGTGCTGAGCTGGTTCGACGAACGGCTGATGCAGTATCCCCACAGCATTGCTGTCACTTGGCAAACTTCCTTTGATCAACTGGGGTCGCCCGCCCGCCGATTGTTGCAGCGCCTCGCTTGGTTTGCTCCTGAGCCGATTCCCGAAACACTGCTGGATATCCCTTCGCTGGGACAGAGTGGGCTTGTCGCCGACCTCCACAGTGCGATGGTAGAGCTGGACGCTTTTTCGTTGGTGATGAGGGCTACGGATGCGCCTTTCTTCGAGGTTCATCGCTTGGTGCAGGAGGTAACGCGGAGCGATCTGCGGCAAGGGGACGGACACTCAGTGCTGGTCGAGGCCCTGCGTTGGGTGAATGCTGCCTTTGTGGGTGATCCGGTGGATGTGCATAGTTGGACCGTGTTGGAGCCTCTGGTGTTACATGCTCGGGCCGTTGCTGTGCATGCCGATCTGGCTGGGATTACTGATCCCACGGCGCATCTCATGAACCAAGTGAGTTTGCTGCTTCTCGAGAAGGCTGCTTATGCTGAGGCTGAACCGCTCTTGCGGCGAGCTCTCGCGATAGGTGAGGCAAGCTTTGGCGCAGAGAAGCCGGAGTTCGCCATTCACCTCAATAATCTGGCACAACTGCTGAAAGCGACGAATCGGTTGGATGAGGCTGAGCCGCTTATGCGCCGGGCGTTGAAGATTGACGAGGCGAGATTGGGTTCTGGGCATCGGGAGGTTGCCGTTGATCTCAACAACCTGGCCCAACTGCTCAAGGACAGGAACGAGCTTGCCGAGGCCGAGTTGCTAATGCGCCGGGCGCTGGTGATTGCGCGGGTGATTGATGAGGCGGCGTCCTTTGGTACTGGGCATCCGCCAGTCATCTCTGGCTACCTCAGCAACCTTGCCGTCCTGCTCTTCGAAACGCGTCGGACTGGCGAGGCAGAATCGTTGATGCGTGAGGCTCTGGAGTTAGACGAAGCCCATTTTGGTCCCGAGCACCCCTTGGTTGCAAACCGCCTCAGTAACCTTGCCTCCATTCTTTATGCCAGGCACCGGTTGGATGAGGCCGGACCACTAATGCACCGGGCGCTGGCGATTTTCAAGGAGAAATTGGGTGCGAGTCATCATCGCGTCGCCATATTGCTAAACAATTTGGCCGATCTGTTGATGGATACAAACCAGCTAACGGATGCTGAGCCCTTGATGCGTGAGGCATTAGTTATTGTCGAAGAGACTTTCGGTTCCAGTCACCCGCGGGTCGCTATACAGCTTAACAACCTAGGTGCACTGTTGAAGAAAACGAATCGCTGGACCGAAGCCGAATCGTTGTTACGACGGGCGCTCATCATTAGCGTCAAGAGCTCCAGTATCGATCACCCGTCGACTCGCACAGTCCATCGCAATTACATTGAACTCTTGGAGGCTTTGGGCAGGACTGACGACGAAATTGAGCATGAACTTACCGCGCTGATTCCCGGGGATAGCGGAAACTGCCCCACCTAAACCCCTGGCTGTGGCCTACACCACCCCACACCCTCCGTATAATCCTGCCCCCACCCCCTCCCGGAGCGATCCCATGAAATTCGGCACCCCTCTTTCCCCCAGCGCCCTGCGCGTGATGCTCCTTGGCTCCGGCGAGCTGGGGAAGGAAGTCCTGATCGCGCTGCAGCGCCTGGGTGTCGAGACGATCGCCGTGGATCGCTACCCCAACGCCCCCGGCCACCAGGTGGCCCACCGGGCCCACGTGATCCCGATGACCGACGGCGCGGCCCTGCGCGCCCTGGTGGAGCAGGAGAAGCCCCATCTGATCGTGCCGGAGATCGAGGCCATCGCCACCGACATGCTGGTGCAGATCGAGGCCGAGGGCCTGGCCGAGGTGATCCCCACCGCCCGGGCGGCCCAGCTGACCATGAACCGGGAGGGCATCCGCCGCCTGGCCGCCGAGGAGCTGGGCCTGCCTACCTCGCCTTACCGCTTTGCCGATTCCCTCGAACAGCTGCAGGCTGCCATCGACGGTAGCGACGGCCAGCCGGCCATCGGCTACCCCTGCATCGTCAAACCGGTGATGTCCTCGTCGGGCAAGGGCCAGTCCCTGCTCAAGGGGCCGGCCGACGTGCGCACTGCCTGGGACTACGCTGCCGCTGGCGGCCGGGTGAACCAGGGCCGGGTGATCGTCGAGGGTTTCATCGACTTTGATTACGAGATCACCCAGCTCACCGTGCGCGCCTGCGATGCCGGCGGCACGGTGCAGACCTATTTCTGCGACCCCATCGGCCATGTGCAGGTGTCGGGCGATTACGTGGAGTCGTGGCAGCCCCAGGCCATGAGCCCGGCCGCCCTGGCCCGTTCGCGGGAGATCGCCGGCGCCGTCACCGCCAACCTGGGCGGGCGCGGGCTGTTTGGTGTGGAGCTGTTTGTGAAGGGTGACATGGTGTGGTTCTCCGAGGTCAGCCCGCGGCCCCACGACACCGGCCTGGTGACCCTGTGCTCCCAGCGCTTCTCCGAGTTTGAACTGCACGCCCGCGCCATCCTCGGCCTGCCGGTGGA
>JAKORQ010000038.1 GCA_029777755.1 Planctomycetota bacterium | reverse complement strand
TGGCGAACCGAGTTCACCAGGGCGTCCAGCTCAGGCCCGTGCTTCACTCGATCCTCCACCACCTTGATCCGCGCGGTGGTGAATGGCGTGGTCTGGACCGTCTCAAGGATGCGGAAACGCGCCAGGCCATGCACGATGATCGACTGATTGCCATCAGGCAGCTTGAAAAGCTTGAGGATCGTGCAGACAACCCCGGTGGTGTTCAGGTCGGTCCCCTGGGGATCTTCGATGTCCGGGTTCTTCTGGGTAACCACGCCGATGATCTTGTCTCCGGGCATGACCTCATCGAGCAGTGCCTTGCTCTTAGGTCTCCCGACGTTCAGCGGCATTACCGTCCCGGGAAAAACGACGATGTTTCGTATGGGAAGGATGGGCAGGATGCGCGGGATGACCAGGTTCTGCCCGTTACTTCCCTTCGGGCGAATAGTGGTCGCCTGCTCGGTTTCCTCGACGATGATTGATTCAGCCATTTCCAAAGCCTGTGTTCAATAGTTGATTATCTCGGCGGAACAGCCGCTTATTTCTTTGGCAGCTCGATCCAGAGCATCCCGTTGCGGTGCCTGGCGGCGATCTTGCTCTTCTCCACATCCGCCGGGAGCTCGACTTCGCGGGAGAAAGTGCCGTGGTCGATCTCCATCAGGTGTATGCGGATTCGCTGCTTCTGCTGTTCGGCAAGGGCGTCAGGAGTGGGAACCTCACGCGTGCCGCGGATGCGCAGTGTCTGCGCCTCCACGACAACGTCGATCTCTTCCTTGTTCACCCCTGCGAGATCAACGCAGACCAGGTAGGTAGTGTCATTCTCGTACAGGTTCACATTAGGCCGCCAAGCCTCGTTAGGCACGTAACTGAAGTAGCTCTTAGCCATGCCTTCGCTTCTCCCACCTGGCGTCAGATTACGGAATGGACGCTCCGTGGCTGTCTGTATTGCCATCGTCTGCCTCTTGAGTCTGTTATGTAACACGTCAAACCGATAATAGCAGCGGCCATGCCTGATGCACACAGAAGAAGTTGTGTGTACCACAGTCCGCTGGATATGGCAGGAAAGTAAGCTGACAGGAGATCGCGCCGAACTCCGGCCTTCAGGGCGCCTGGCGAAGGTAGTTTGCAGCCATCTCGCGCACCTGGCGAATGTCGAGATTCTTTCCCGGGCAGTTGGTCGACTTGGCATCCCGATGGCCGATGATCCGCTCTGGCGGGATGCTATAGGTCTTCATCATGTAGGCGCACAGTCGGGCCAGTGAATCTATCTGCCTGGGGGTTGGCTGGTTCTCGTCGAAATTGCCCACAAGGCAGATCCCGATGCCGAAATCGTTGTAGATCTTGTCGGGGGTGCCCGTGTGCGCACCGGGGAGCTGCTTGATCCAGCGGGGGCCCACCTCGATCACGCCATCGCCGGTGTCGGTCCCGTTGCCGATGACAAAGTCATATCCCAGGGCATCCCAGCCGCGGGCGAGGTGCGACTTGTGAAAGCGGGCTGCCGAGCCGTACTCGGTATCGCTGTGGTGAACCACGATATACCGCCACGGACGGGGGCGGACCGCCGGCTTGAGCGCCTCGCTGTCGATCAGGTCGTGGCTGAGCTGGGCAATCTCCGGCTGCGGCTGCGTTGCGGGTGTCTCCGGCTGGATCTGTGGAAGCGTGGCCGGCTCGGTATGAACCAGGGGGGCGTCAAAGCTCGGGGGCGGGGCAACCAGCTCTCGCTGCTGGCATCCTGCCACGCAGATCGCCAGCCCCACAACGCCGGCCAAACGGATCGCGCAAGTCCTCATGAGATACAATCCCCGTATCTGCACCGCAGCGACCTTGCCATCCTGGCTCGTTCACATCGCTACGCTCCAGTTATATCATCATCCCCATCCACCGGTTTCAAGCTAGAAAGAGAGCTGAAGGAAAAATGCCTGAAAAGATCGTCCGTGACCCGGTTCATGATGTAATCGCGTTCAGGACCGATCTGCCCATTGATGATCTGCTATTCAAACTGATCAACGCAGCCGAGTTCCAGCGGCTGAGGCGAATCAGGCAACTTGGCCTGACATCCTTGGCGTACCCCGGGGCCGACCATTCCCGCTACAGCCACAGCCTGGGCGTGATGGAGACCACCCGCAAGATTCTGGCGCACCTTCAGCTTGAGACGCAGATCGATGAGTATTCGCACGCCGTCTGCTCCGTGGCCGCGCTGCTGCATGACCTGGGGCATGGGCCATTCAGCCATGTGTTCGAGCGCGTGAGCGGGATCGAGCATGAGGAATTTACCTGCCGCGTAATCCTGGAGAGCGGGACAGAGGTCAATCAACTGCTCACATCGTTTGGCGCATCCATGCCACAGGACGTGGTGAGAATGCTGCGGCATGAGAAACGCACGTACCTGACGGACATCATCTCCAGCCAGCTCGATGCCGATCGATTTGATTACCTGCTGCGCGACAACCTCATGACCGGCAGCCGCTATGGCGATTTCGATCTATCCTGGCTGCTGCATGCCCTGACCATTGACAGGGAGGGGGATCGCCTCGCCGTTCATGCGCGAGGCACCAGTGCGGTGGAGGCGTTCCTGCAGGCGCGCTACCACATGTATCGCAATGTTTATTTCCACAAGGTCACCCGCTCGGCCGAGGGGCTGGTCAAGCTTGTTCTGAAGCGTGCCAGGAGACTGGCGATCCAGGGGCGACTGCCCTGGCCGGAAGCGGATGAGGCGGTGCACAGCGCGCTGGTGGGCAGGACGCTGTCAATCGAGCAGTTCGCCCAGCTCGATGACTATTCGATGGTTCATTGCTTCAAGCTCTGGAGCAGCGCCGATGATGCTGTGCTGGCCAGGTTGTGCA
>JAKORQ010000430.1 GCA_029777755.1 Planctomycetota bacterium | reverse complement strand
CTACCAGCGCAGCGCCGACATCTTCCTGGGCGTACCCTTCAACATCGCCAGCTACGCGCTACTCACCATGATGGTGGCGCAGGTGTGTGGCTATGAACTCGGCGATTTCGTGTGGACCGGTGGCGACTGCCACCTGTACGTGAATCACCTGGACCAGACCCAGCTCCAGCTCTCCCGCGAGCCCCGCGCCCTGCCATCGATGCGTATCAACCCGGACGTGAAGGACATCTTCGCCTTCACCATCGACGACTTCACCCTCGAAGGCTACGACCCGCACCCCCACATTTCCGCTCCGGTGGCCGTATGAGCACGCCCATGCTGGCCCTGATAGCGGCCTGCGGTCGAGGCCGTGTGATCGGCATCGACAACCGGCTACCCTGGCAACTTCCGGAAGACATGAAGTTCTTCCGCGAGACCACCCGCGGCAAGCCGGTGATCATGGGCCGCAAGACCTGGGAGTCGCTACCCGATGCGTTCAGGCCGCTGCCGGGCCGGGTAAACATTGTGGTGAGCCGCAATTCAGGCTATCGGGCGACGGGCGGGATGGTCGTCGGCAGCCTGCCTGCGGCGCTGACCGCCGCAGGCAATGCCGACGTAGCCTTCATCATAGGAGGTGCCGATCTCTACCACCAGGCCCTGCCTTTCGCAGACCGGATCTACCTTACCGAGATCGACGAAGATTTCGATGGGGATGCGTTCTTCCCAGCCTTTGCATCGGACGACTGGCGCGAAACCCAGCGCAACCCGCAGGTCTCGGCATCGGGCCTGAACTTCGCCTGGGTCACCTACGAACGACGCAAGTAGGCCCAAAAACGCCCACAAAAAACGCCGCGAAATTCGCGGCGTTTTTTGTGGGCTGGCGAGAAGTTCAATCCTTCACACAATCCACAAAATAGTGGATGCGCCCGTCGCACACCTCTTTCACCAGACCATGCACATCGGTCTCGAAACCCGGAAAACGCTCGTTGAACTCGCGGGCAAACTGAAGGTAGCGCACCACAGTGCGATTGAAGCGCTCACCGGGAATCAGCAGCGGGATGCCCGGGGGGTAGGGCGTCAGCAGCACGCTGGTGACCCGGCCTTCAAGTTCGTCGATGGACACCCGATCGATCTTGCGGTGGGCCATCTTGGCGAAGGCATCCGCCGGCTTCATGGCCGGGATCATGTCCGACAGGTACATCTCGGTGGTGAGGCGCGCCACATCGTTGGCACGATACACCGCGTGGATATCGCGGCACAGATCGCGGAGGCCGACCCGCTCATAGCGCGGGTTCTTCTGCACGAACTCGGGCAGCACCTTCCACAAGGGTTGGTTCTTGTCGTAGTCGTCCTTGAACTGCTGTAGCTCGGTCACCATGCTGTTCCAGCGGCCCTTGGTGATGCCGATGGTGAATATGATGAAGAAGCTGTACAGGCCGCATTTTTCAACGATCACCCTATGCTCGGCGAGATACTTGGTCACGATGGCTGCGGGAATGCCACGCTCGGCAAATTCCCCATCCACGTCCAGCCCCGGGGTGATGATGGTGGCCTTGATCGGATCGAGCATGTTGAAGCCTTCGGCAAGCGTGCCGAAGCCATGCCAGCGCTCGCCGGGCTTGAGCATCCACGCATCGCGCTCCTCGATACCTTCCTCGGAGAGGTCATCCGGGCCCCACACCTTGAACCACCAGTCGGCACCCCACTCCTCGCTCACCTTGCGCATGGCGCGGCGGAAATCGAGAGCTTCGGCGATGGACTCCTCCACCAAGGCCGTCCCGCCCGGCTCTTCCATCATTGCGGCCGCCACATCACACGACGCGATGATGGCGTACTGGGGGCTGGTGGAGGTGTGCATGAGGTAGGCCTCGTTGAACACATCCCGGTCGAGGTGCTGCCCCTCAGCATCCTGCACCAGAATCTGCGAGGCCTGGGACAGGCCGGCCAGCAGCTTGTGGGTGGATTGGGTCGAGAAGATCATCGACTCCTTGCAGCGCGGGCGGTCGGCCCCAATGGCGTGGTAATCGCCATAGAAATCGTGAAAAGCCGCGTGGGGCAGCCAGGCTTCATCAAAGTGCAGGGTATCGATCTTGCCGTCCAGCTCATCCTTGATCGCCTCGACGTTGTACAGCACACCGTCGTAGGTGGACTGGGTGATGGTCAGCACCCGGGGCTTGGCCGTCTTGTCGGCAATGAAGGGATTCGCGGCGATCTTGCGCTGGATGCTCTCCCAATCGAACTCGCTGCGGGGAATCGGGCCGATGATGCCGAAGTTGTTGCGCGTCGGCATGAGGAATACCGGGATGGCGCCGGTCATCATGATCGCGTGCAGCACCGACTTGTGGCAGTTGCG
>JAKORQ010000429.1 GCA_029777755.1 Planctomycetota bacterium | reverse complement strand
CGGATGCGGGACACAGGGAAACAGGATGGCCCCTAGCTTGCTGTGCGAGGCCGGCCTATTTCTCCCGCATCCTGATAGTGACCAGCCGCCAGCTACTCGTTGGATGGGTTCCAGGCGCCATACTGGTTCGGCGCGGGCTTGCGCGCTTCCTGGATCACCTGTTCGGTCTTCAACCACTTCACGTGGCCATCAGCATACGCGATGTTGACCCCGAGGAAGTGGCGGCCCGACTGGAAATCCTGCCGGCAATTCCCATCGATCATGTAGCCGTTCACCTGCTGGTTGGAATCCAGACCCAGGATATCCCCGGAGCCGGGCATGTACCAGAACGATCCGGAGGGCGAGGATGCGTTCGAGGGATGGAGGAAGTAGGCACCGCAGTCGAAGCAGAGGAAGGTGCTGGCCGGCGCGACCAGCTGGGATTGACTGAGCGGCGGCGTCAGGGAACTGTGGCGCGGCATGATCAGTTCGTTGCACCCGTAGTGCCCACGGAATGGGCCGGATGCGTACGCCCGCGCGCCCGAAGGGCATGTGAAAACTTCTAGGTTGTTGAAATAGGGGTGGACGAGCTGCTGCCAGAACGCGGTTCCGGCAAACCAGGTGCCCCCTGGAAGCGACGTGTCAGTTGGAACCGAGCGGTTGGCATAGGGGAAGCGCTCGTCATAATCCTGCGCATATTGCAACAGGCCCATCGCCAGCTGCTTCAGGTTGGACTGGCATGAGGCCTTGCGCGCGTTCTCTCTCGCGCGTGCAAAAACCGGGAACAGGATCGCCGCCAGGATGGCGATAATGGCGATCACCACGAGCAGCTCGATCAAGGTGAAGGCGGAACGCCCCCTCTGGTCAACGCAAAGCATCTGTCTGCCCTCCCATACAGCATCCCAAACGAGACCCATCGCTGCGCCTCCTGCGCCGGGGTGAGACCGTTGCGTGTAACGTTCGCTGTGCCGGGGCGTGACTCCTGCAGGTATCGCGGGAGGTGCCCCGCATCTCTTGCACTCGCT
>JAKORQ010000428.1 GCA_029777755.1 Planctomycetota bacterium | reverse complement strand
CCGTTCTACGATAAGGAGTTGCTGGATTGGGATGTGATCGCGATGAAGGGCGCGCCGGACGTGGTGCTCAGCCTGTGCACACAGTACCAGGGCATGGACGATACGCCCCGGCCGCTCACCGAGGACATGCGCCGTGTGATCCTGGAGGCCAATGACGCCATGACCCGGGATGCGCTGCGCGCCCTGGGTTTTGCCTATCGGCTGGAACGCGATGTGCCGGAGGACCTCGAGCAGCTGGGCACACACCGCCTCGAGAGCGACCTGGTCTTTGTTGGGCTGGTGGGCATGATCGACCCGCCGCGCGAGGAGGTCAAGACGGCGATGGCGACCGCCAAGCGGGCCGGCATCCGCACGATCATGATCACAGGCGACTATGCCAACACTGCCCGCGCCATCGCCGAGTCCATTGGACTGCTGCGGCCGGGGCATAAGGTGGCCACTGGCACCGACCTGGATTCCATGAGCGACGACGAGCTCCAGCGGGAGATCACGCAGACGGACGTCTTTGCCCGCGTCTCGCCGGAGCACAAGATGCGCATTGTGGACGCGCTGCAGGCCAACCAGGAAGTGGTGGCGATGACGGGTGACGGGGTCAACGATGCGCCGGCGATCAAGCGCGCGGATATCGGCATAGCCATGGGCATCACCGGCAGCGATGTGGCCAAGGGCACGGCCGACATGGTGCTGACGGATGACAACTACGCCAGCATCGTGGCCGCGGTGGAGCAAGGCCGCATCATCTATTCCAACATTCGCAAGTTCGTGTTCTTCCTGCTCTCCTCCAATGTGGCGGAGATCCTGATCATCTTCGCGGCTACGCTTGCCGGGCTGCCTCCGCCGCTGACGGCGATTCAGCTGCTGTGGCTCAACCTGATCACAGATGGCGCGCCCGCACTGGCGCTGGCGATGGAGAAGGGTGACCCGGATATCATGACTCGCAAGCCGCGACGGCGCAGCGAGCCCATCGTCAACTCCACGATGCGGACCGGCATCGTGATCCAGATGTTCGCGCAGGGGGGCGTAGTGCTGACGGCCTTCGTCCTGGGCCTGCTGTGGCACCTGCGGGCTGGAGATGTGCTGCCGGCAGGCGCGAACCCTTTGCTATTCCTGCTGCAATATGACTGGAAGGGCGTGGATGTGCAAACCGCGGAAACGATGGCGTTCGTGACGCTCTCGCTGTGCGAGATCTTCCGGGCATACACGGTGCGGTCGGAGTTCGCCTCGATCTTTCGCATCGGCATCTTCTCGAACCGGACGATGCAGGGAGCGGCGACGCT
>JAKORQ010000427.1 GCA_029777755.1 Planctomycetota bacterium | reverse complement strand
GACGGGATGACGGCGTTGGCTATCTCGTCGCCGAGCGGCTCATGGAGACGCTGGGCG
Organism: Planctomycetota bacterium; assembly: GCA_029777755.1. Classification (GTDB taxonomy): domain Bacteria; phylum Planctomycetota; class Phycisphaerae; order Tepidisphaerales; family Tepidisphaeraceae; genus CAIQIQ01. Next base: position 5,383 of record JAKORQ010000427.1, on the reverse strand, counting down.
AAGACAACGTCATCGCGCGTCAGCAGCTCACTCCCGACCTGGCCGACGATGTCGCGAACTTCGAGCAGGTGATCTTCATAGACGCTTGCGTCGACCTTGCCCCGGGCGTGGTTGAGGTCCGTCCCATCTCCCCCAGCGGCGCCAACTGGGGCGCATTCGTCCACGAGATGAGCCCGGCCGTCCTGCTCGACTGCGTTAAGGAACTCTACTCAAAGACCCCGCGAGCTCACCTGATAGCCATCGGCGGCGAGGATTTCTCCATCGGCGAAGGCCTGACCCCAACCGTCGAAGAGGCAATCCAGAGCGTGCTCGGCCACGTCCAGGCCATGCTTGCACAAGCCTGAGCAGCTCCAGACCGGCCTGCCGGGTGAGATTCATCCGCCCAGCTACAGCCTACTTCAGCTTACCCGCATTGCGCAGGGCTGCCGTGAACCAGCCTTCGCCCGCCGGCTTGGGCGCCGGGCGCGAGCCGCCGCGGGGGCCTGCGGATGACGGGCGATTGGCCGACTGCCCGGCCGGGCGGGCGCCCTGCCCGCTGCTCCCCCCGCCCTTGCGCATCGACAGCGAAATCCGCTTGCGCTCCAGGTCCACCTCAAGCACCGTCACTTCCACCTTCTGATGAACCTTCACAACCTCGTTGGGATCCTTCACGAAGCGGTCGGCCAGTTGGCTCACGTGGACTAGCCCATCCTGATGCACACCGATATCCACGAAGCAGCCGAACGCGGTGATGTTGGTGACGATCCCCGGCAGCTTCATCCCCGGCTTCAGGTCCTCAATCTTGTGAACGCTGTCGGCGAACTGGAACGCCTCGAACTTGTCGCGCGGATCGCGGCCCGGCTTGGCCAGCTCCAGCACAATGTCGTTGAGCGTGGGCAGGCCGACCTTGTCGGTGACGTACTTTTCCTTGTTGATCTTCTTGCGCAGCGACTCGTCGCGCATCAGGTCCTTGACCGTCACGCCAAGGTCTTTCGCCATCAGGTCGACGATGCCGTAGCTCTCGGGGTGAACGGCCGACGAATCAAGCGGATTCTCCGCATTGGCGATGCGCAGGAACCCGGCCGCCTGCTCAAATGTCTTTTCGCCCAGCCGCGGAACCTTCAGCAGGTCCTGCCGGCTCCTGAACGGCCCATTCTCATCGCGGTACTTGACGATGTTCTCCGCGATCGTGGCGTTCAGGCCCGACACATACGTCAGCAGCTGCTTCGACGCGGTATTCACCTCCACGCCAACCGCGTTCACGCAGGAGATCACCACGTCATCGAGTGACTTTTTCAGCAGGTTCTGGTCGACATCGTGCTGATATTGTCCCACGCCGATCGATTTGGGATCGATCTTCACCAGCTCTGCCAGCGGATCCATCAGTCGTCGGCCAATCGACACCGCGCCGCGCACCGTGATGTCATGGTCCGGGAACTCCTGGCGCGCCACTTCCGACGCCGAGTAGATCGAGGCCCCCGACTCATTCACCATCACCACCGCGATGTTCCGGATCAGCTCACTACTGGAGCGCAGCGGATCGAGCAGGCCGCGGATGAACGACTCGGTCTCGCGGCTTGCCGTGCCATTGCCAATCGCGATCGCCTCGATCTGGTGCTTCTGGATGAGGGCCAGCACCACGTTCTCCGCCTCGGCGCGCTTCCTCTCCCCCTGGTCCGGGTAGATGACATCGTGATAGAGCAGCTTGCCCTGGGCATCCAGCACCACCGTCTTGCAGCCGGTGCGGAACCCCGGGTCGATAGCCAGCACCCGCTTCTGCCCCAGCGGAGGGGCCAGCAGCAGTTGTCGCAGGTTCTGGGCAAACACCTCGATCGCGGCCGCGTCCGCCCGCTTCTTCGATTCCAGCCGCGCCTCGGTCTCCATCGACATCGACAGCAGCCGCTTGTAGCAGTCCTTCACCGCCAGGCGAACCTGGTCGGTGCACGGCCCGGTCCCGCGCACATACGCCTTCTCCAGGATGGCGATGGCCGCATCCTCCGGCGGCGCGATGCGGAAGATCAGGTACCCCTCGGCCGCCCCGCGACGAATCGCCAGCACGCGATGGGAAGGCGCAGTCGCCACCGGCTCTTCCCACTTGAAGTAATCCTTGAACTTCGCTCCCTCGGTCTCCTTGCCGGCGATCACTTCAGAGCTGATCACCCCCTGCGTGAGGAACAGCTCGCGCATCTTCCCGCGGACATCGGCATCGTCGTTGATCTTCTCGGCGATGATGTCGCGCGCGCCCTGCAGGGCGGCCGCCACATCCGGGACGGCCAGTTCCTCGGTGACTTCGCCGCCCGCCTGCTTCACATACTTCTGCGCCTCGGCCTGTAGTGCCTCCAGGGTAACGCTGTCATCCTGCTTGAGGATAAACTCCGCCAGCGGCTCCAGCCCCTTCTCGCGGGCGATCATGGCACGGGTGCGCCGCTTCGGCCGGAAGGGCAGATAGATATCCTCCAGCGCCGCCATCGTCTCGGCCGCGTTGATCTTCTCCTTCAGTTCATCGGTGAGCAGCTTTCGCTCTTCCAGCGAGGAAAGGATCGCGGCCCTTCGCGCATCCAGCTCGGCAAGCTGTCCCAGGCGATCGCGGATGGAAGTGATCTGCACCTCATCGAGAGAGCCAGTCGCCTCCTTGCGGTAACGGGCAATAAACGGAACCGTCGCTCCCTCGGCCAGCAGCTTCGCGGTCGCCGCCACCTGCTGCGCCTTGAGGTTAAGTTCCCCGCAGATCTTCTCTATATGCCCAACGTTCAACGCCACTTCCATCCGGTAAAGCTCCCTGCAAACAGATCAGTGGCGGGAAGAATAACCGCGAGCCGACCATCAACCAAATGCCCTTTCACTTTTCGGCCACGCCGCCCGTATTTCCCGTGCCCGCAGACGTTTATGTCTTATCTGCATGGGTGGCGTCGGTCAGTCTCACGTCCCGCCTGCGGAGGACCGCTCGCTCCGATTTAGAACACATCCGCGGGGATATTGGCCTTGTTGCGGAAGCGGGTGCACTTGCCGTCCCAGACGAGCTGCACCGTGCCGGTCGGGCCATTACGCTGCTTCTCGACGATCACCTCGGCGATGTTGGTGTTCTGGTAATCGACCTCACCCTTGTGGTAGTAGTCCTCGCGGTGCAGCAGCATGACCACGTCGGCGTCCTGCTCGATCGCGCCTGATTCACGCAGGTCGCTCATGCGCGGGCGGTGGCCGTCGCGCCCTTCCGTGGCACGGTTGAGCTGCGACAGGCATATCACCGGCACCATCAGCTCGCGCGCCAGCGCCTTGATGCCGCGCGAGATCTCCGAGATCTGCTGCTGACGGCTGTCCGGGCCGGGATTATCCATCAACTGTAGATAGTCGATCATGATGCACTGGATGTTGTGCTCGCGCTTCAGCCGGCGGGCCTTGGCGCGCAGCTCCAGCACCGTCATGCCGGCCGCGTCATCCACGTAGATCGGCGCCTTGGCCAGCTCCCCCACCACCATCGCCAGCTTCTGGTGATCCTCGCTGGAGAGCATGCCCCGCCGAAGCTTGTGCGAATCGATGTTTCCGCGCGAGCAGAGCATACGCTGGGCCAACTGCTGCTTGCTCATTTCCAGCGAGAAAACAGCGCAGGGAATCTGCTGGTCGGCCGCGATCTGCTCGACGATGTTCATCGCGAATGCCGTCTTACCCATCGACGGGCGGGCCGCGATGATGATCATCTCGCTCTTCTGCAGGCCGTTGAGCATCTCATCCAGCTCGTGGAAGCCGGTCATGATCCCCCGCTGGCCCTGCCCGGTGATCATCTCCCACACTTCATGCAGGACATTCTCCAGCGGCTGGATGCTGCCGGAGACATCCTTCATGGCGATGTCGAAGATCTTCTTCTCGGCGCGATCGACGATCACCTTCGCCTCATCGCGCGGCGAGTATGCCTCGCGCAAAATGTCGTTGGAGGCCGCGATGAGCTGGCGCAGCATGTACTTCTCGCGGACGATCTGGGCGTAGTGGGCCGCGTGCGCCGCCGAGGGTACTGTGTTGACGATCTGGGCCAGGTACACCGTCCCGCCCACTTCCTCCAGAACCTTGCGCTTCTCCAGCTCGGCCCGGAGGATGATGGGGTCGATATTCTTGCCCGAGTTGTAAAGCGACAGCAGCGCTTCATAGATGAGCTGGTGATCGGTCTGGAAGAACGCATCCTTGTCCTGAAGGATCTGCGCAACCACGCCGATCTGCTCCTTGTCGAGCATCATCGATCCCAGCACGCACATCTCCGCATCGATGGAATGCGGCGGCAGCCGGTCAAACTGCGAGGCAATCGGGTTGGAGTCGAGAAGATGGCTACTCATCGGTCAGGCCGAGTGTAGCCAAAGGACGCTTTTAGTGAAATCCGCGGGTGTGCTATTCGCCGGCGTATCCACCGGCCATCCACTGCGGGAGCAATGAGCATGTTGTGCAAGTCACAGGCGATGGCTATGGCCAGGCCTGATCCTGTGTGACACTGCTTCACGCACGGGCCGACTACACTTCCGCCAGGTTTCCGTCACCGCCCTGCCGCCGTTGCGGTTTGAGCGCAGGCACGGGCTGATTACACTCCATTGCGCGTCCCAATCGCTCGCCTCCTCGTTGCGGTTTGAGCGCAGGCACGGGCTGATTACACTGTGGGCCGACGACAACACCATTGACGGTAGGTTGCGGTTTGAGCGCAGGCACGGGCTGATTACACTCATTCCTCTGCTGGTGAACCGCTGCATACGTTGCGGTTTGAGCGCAGGCACGGGCTGATTACACTTCCACCTGCGGGCGGCGCGCGACTACGCCCGTTGCGGTTTGAGCGCAGGCACGGGCTGATTACACTGCAGGATCGCCCGACATACCTAACACGCATGTTGCGGTTTGAGCGCAGGCACGGGCTGATTACACTTACGGCGGAGGCGACAGCCAGCAGCGATCCGTTGCGGTTTGAGCGCAGGCACGGGCTGATTACACTCGCGCAGTAACTGGATGGCAGCCATCCGCTGTTGCGGTTTGAGCGCAGGCACGGGCTGATTACACTTCCCTACCGGCCCCACAATGGCCGGCCTACGTTGCGGTTTGAGCGCAGGCACGGGCTGATTACACTGCGGCCCTAACGGCCCATGGCCGGCCCTAGGTTGCGGTTTGAGCGCAGGCACGGGCTGATTACACTAGATTCGAACGCCAATGGATACATCGACGTGTTGCGGTTTGAGCGCAGGCACGGGCTGATTACACTATAACCCGGAGTACTCAACGGTTCCGGGACGTTGCGGTTTGAGCGCAGGCACGGGCTGATTACACTCGGCAGCGAGGCGATCCAGTGCCAGCGATCGTTGCGGTTTGAGCGCAGGCACGGGCTGATTACACTGGCTTAACGGTTAGGTAGCGGCTTATCGCCGTTGCGGTTTGAGCG
>JAKORQ010000426.1 GCA_029777755.1 Planctomycetota bacterium | reverse complement strand
TCATCGTCCCCTTCATGCCGATCAGCATGGCATCAACCTTGCCTTCCGTCAGGGTGTGGATCTCGATGCTCTGATGCTCCATCCGTTCATGGAACTTGGCAATATCGGCGAGCTTCCTCGACAGGCGATCCATTGCCTCGGACAGAACGATGTCGAACTTCCCGGCTTTGGCGTCGCGTTGCAGGGCCTCGATCCCGGGTCGGAGCATGATGGCGCCCGAGATCGCCCGGTCGTGATAGGCGGTGGTAATCTCCCAGCCTTCGCGCGCCGCGAGATCACGGCAGGAGTCGATCTGATCCTCGATCGACGCATCACGCTGCTTGTTCGTCGAAAAGCGGGCATAGATTGCCACACGCAGTTTGGGCTTCGTCATGGCATGGGTTCTCCGAATATGAAGATAATCAGGCGTGCTGTTGCGGGTCGTGGCTGCGGCCCTGGCGATCAGCCGCTGCGAGCCGGTCGAGTAGCCGCATGAAATCCTTCCTCGTGGGCAGCGCATCCGTCATGTCGCCCTCGGTGACAGTCCAAAAATGAATGCCGGCCTTCGCCATCTGTGCTTGAAACTTCATCGCAGCACGGAGGTTGCGGCAGATGCGGTCACGCTCTTCACACAAGATGATGTCGAAGCGGCCTGCGAGGGCATCGTGTGTCAACCGGCAGATCCCCGGATGTCGGGTATGCCTGCCCAGGCAGCCGGGATCGGCATAGACGGCTGAGATCGTCCAACCTCGCTGCCGGGCAAAGGTCTCGCAGGTCTGGATCTGGGCCTGGATACCCGCATCCGAGATGGCGGTGCGTGCGTAGATCGCAGCGCAGAGCGGAAGATTGGTCATGCTGGGTCTCCTGATGCTGAGGTTAGTCCTGCAGGTCATCGCCAAGATGGCGGTCGGCACTATCCTTGGCGCTTCGACGGTTGCAGCAGGCGTCATGGCGAGCACTGCTGCCAATGCGATGGTCGAGGCTAATCTGGCGATCTCCCGCTCGCAGGCAAAACGGCGCTATCGGGTGCGTATT
>JAKORQ010000425.1 GCA_029777755.1 Planctomycetota bacterium | reverse complement strand
CAGCCTGCTGCCGGGGGTCTTGCGCACGGCTATGGCGCAGGCACCAAAGCCGATGATTCCGCCTCCCCCGCGCCGGCCGAACATCGTCTACGTGTTCGCCGACCAATGGCGCGCCACTGCCACCGGCTACTCTGGTAACGCACAGGTCAGGACGCCCAACATCGACGCCCTCGCGAAGCAGAGCGTGAATTTCCAGACGGCGGTTTCCGTCTGTCCCGTCTGCACGCCCTATCGCGCCGCCCTGCTCACAGGTCGATACCCGACCAGCACCGGCATGTTCATGAACGACCTGTACCTGCCGGAGGAGGAACTGACGCTGGGCGAGGTACTGAAGCAGGCCGGCTACCAGACAGCCTGGATCGGCAAGTGGCACCTGGATGGGCATGGCCGGGACAGTTTCATCCCGCCGCAGCGCCGCCAGGGGTTCGACTACTGGAAGGCGGCCGAGTGCGACCATAACTACAACCGCTCGCACTACTACACCGGCGATGCCGCAGAGAAGCGGTTCTGGGAAGGGTATGACGCTTTCGCCCAGACGCGCGATGCCCGGCAATACATACGGGATCATGCCGGAAGGACGTTTGCCCTGTTCCTGTCCTTCGGGCCGCCGCATTACCCGCACGTGTCTGCCCCGCAGGAGTTTCTCGACCTGTATCCGCCGGACGACATCCAGTTGCCCGCCAATGTCCCGCCGGAGATGGCACAGCGGGCCCGCCAGGAGTTGCGCGGCTATTACGCGCACTGCAGCGCTCTGGATCGCTGCGTAGGGGAACTGCTCCTGGAGATCGAGTCGGCGGGTATCGCCGAGGACACCATCTTCGTGTTCACCTCAGACCACGGCGAGATGATGGGCGCGCATGGCATACGCCCCTATGCCAAGCAGGTGCCGTGGGATGAATCGGTGCGCGTGCCGATGCTCCTGCGCTATCCACTGGTGAAGCGGCAGGCGATGCAGATCACGGAACCGATCAATACACCGGACATCATGCCCACGCTCCTGTCGCTGGCCGGCGTGCCGATACCCGCGACCGCCGAGGGTGAGGATCTGTCATCCTGGATCCGCGGCGGTCCCCGGCCGGACGATCGAGCCGTGCTTTACATGTGCGTATCCCCCTTCGAGCGCAGCCTGATGCGCGAGTATCGCGCCATCCGCACCTCAAGATATACCTTCGTGCGCGACCTCGAGGGCCCTTGGTTGATGTACGATGACCAGGCAGACCCGCTGCAGATGAACAACCTCGTCGGGCACCCTCAGTATGCGCAACTACAGAAGTCCCTGGATGAGCGACTGGAGGCAGAGCTCAAGCGCATCGGCGATGCCTTCCATCCACGCGAGTACTACCTCAGGAAATTCGGCCTGGAAGTGAATGAAAAGGGCTACATCCCCTACGAGAGGTCATCCCGCAAGGTGCAGTCACCCCGCAGGCAGTGAGGACCATCACACACTATCCCCCTCCCACATTACATCGTCAAACTCAGCGTTATTCAGCCAACTCATACTCGATATCACAACTTTTGCTTCCGAAGAATCCTGTTGAAAACGCTTGAGCTCGCCGGCCTAGAATTGCCGCCTGTTCCGGGTGGATTATTCAATAGGAGAGCGGTCCCCTATTCCAGCCATGGCGATGGGCACCTATCGGGCGTCACAGACGCCCGTGGAGCAACCTCAAGACGGTGCCGTCGGTCACCTTTTACTAAACCAATCCGACAAGGTAAGGGTTCTATGGCGCTTGTAAGGGCTATGCGGGGAGTGCGTGTGCGTGGAGGATATGCGGTCGCGTTGATGGTATTCGCGTCATCCGCAACAGTTCAGGCAGACACGATCATCTCCTCATCCAGTGAGTATTGGGGTGGGGAACATGTGGTCTCGGACGTCCTGGGGATCACCGGCGAGAATACCAATTTGACGTTCCGCTAT
>JAKORQ010000424.1 GCA_029777755.1 Planctomycetota bacterium | reverse complement strand
TATGGGGTCATCTCCTCAACCTTGCGCTCGGCAACCAGCACGGAATCCACCTGGAAATCGCTGACCAGCAGGCGCTGCACCACGAAATGCCCTTCCACGATGAAGCGATTGCCCTGCGCCGCCAGTTCTCCATCCTTCAGGTTGCGATAGTACGCAAGTCTCGGGTCATCCAGGTTGCTGATACGGATCAACTGCATCGTGGCGAGAGTATAGCGAGCTTCGCCCGAACCCCTACAATCGCCGGCAATGGAAAACCTGGAAGGTCAACAGTCAGTGATCGCGGCATTGCAGGCCCGGCAGCGCCGCATCGAGGTGATCCTGCTGGCGTACGGCCACGATGAGCGATACACGCAGCTCCTCTCGCTTGCTGAGGAGCTGGGCGTGCCGGTTCGCCGCGTGGACCGCAAAGAGCTGGACGCCATGGCGCACGGCGCGACCCACGGCGGCGTGATCGCCGTCTGCTCGCCCAAGCCCCGCCTGACTGTCGAACAGCTCCAGGAACTCTTGCGCCATCAGGCAAGACCGCCCCTGCTGCTGGTGATCGAGGGCGTGGAGGATGCACGCAACCTCGGGTTTGTGCTGCGCACGGCGGAGGCAATGGGTGTCAACGCGGTGATGATCAAGAAGCACCTGTGGGATCTCGACGCGGTGGAGATCGCCCGCCCGGCATCAGGGGCTTACGAACGCCTGCCGCTGGTCCAGATCGACACGGTGAAGCCACTGCGGCAACTACAGTCGCAGGGAATGCAGCTCATCGGCTGCCTGGCCGGCGCAAAGCGCACCCTGTACGACGTGGATCTGCGCCAGCCCACCATACTCGCGCTGGGCGGAGAAAAGCGAGGCCTCTCCGGGGCGATCCGCGAGATCTGCGACCGCTTTATCACCATCCCGACGGTTGGCGGCGCCAGTTCGCTGTCGCTGTCGCACGCGGCCGCCATCGTGGTGGCCGAGGCATATCGCCAGCGCCGCCCGGTACCAGATACCATCCCGTGACCAATGCCCTACAGCCGCTGCGGCATGCCATCCTCATCCGATGACCTGGCCACCGCGCGTACCAGCCGCAGGCCCTCCAGCCCATCATCGATGCTGCTGAGCATCTCTTCCTCACCGCGCACAGCGGCTATGAAATTGCGCGTGATCTGCTCATGGGCGTTAACAGTGTTGGCCACTTCCTCCCGCGGGATCTTGATATTGTCGCGCCAGACCTCGTCGCTCACCTTGCCGTCGTGATAGACAAAAGTGGCGCGTTCCGGCGTCGCCAGGTCGACCACCACCTTCTCGAATATCACTGTCGCACAGACAGACCATGCGCACGGCTCGGCGGCGTTCGAGGCACAGATGCTCGCGATCGCGCCATTCCTGAAACGTATCGTCGATGCACTGGTGTCATCGACGCGATACTGCGGGAAGCGGGCATGCCCCAGGTTGCCCCGGAACCCGGTTACCACATCCACATCGCCGAAGAAGTACCGGGTAAGGTCGTATATGTGGATCGCCTGCTCGATCAATTGGCCGCCACCGATCTCAGGATCGCGCCACCAGTCGCCGTAGAGTGAGTTGCAGAACCAGCGCGCCTGCATCAGCAGCGGCCGGCCGGCAGATCCATCGCGGATCATTTGCTTGAGCTTGCGCACCGGCTCGCTTGCCCTCAGGTGGTGCCCTATCTGGCACTTCACGCCAGAAGACTTAACCGCATCCGCCATCGACTGCGCCCTGGCAAGATCCAGGGCTATCGGCTTCTCCAGGAACAGGTGTATCCCCCTGGCCGCGGCCGCCTCCACCTCGCCATTGTGACAGCCAGGCGGCATGCAGACGTACAGGGCATCCATCTCGACCTCCTCCAGCATCTTCTGGAAGTTGTCGAAACACTTCGCCCCGCCGCCGTGCCGCTGGTTGAACTTCTCCGCCTTTTCCAGGTGACGATTGCACAAAGCGACGATCCGGACGCCGGGGATCCTCTCAAGATTCTTCGCGTGAGTGCCGGCGATGCCGCCGGTCCCTAGAATGCCGATGCGGATGTCAGAAGCCATGTATCCTCCTTCAGCCGGCGCAGATATGGCCGCGCCGGGACAGGCTCCCAACATACTTTCACCTTCGGCCGCAGGCAAAACTTACGCTGACGCGGACCCGGACGTAACTTCGTCCAGCTCAGGATTGAGTATCTCGCAGAAGCGGGCAAAACCCTCCGCCTGGTTGCGCAGCCTTTGGAGAATCTCCGCGTCACTGAATCTCCCCTCGGTGTCAAAGCAGGCATTCACCTTCGGGATGAACACCCTTTGCGGGAAGATATGCGCATTGCGGTAGGAGAACACCTGCTGAAGCTGCTCAACCGCATGCACCGCGCCCCATGTGCCAGAGGCTTCGCCAATCAGTGCGACCGGCTTGGACACAAAGCTGACGGGAAACTTGAGCATGTCGATGAAGTACTTCAGGACTCCCGGGAAGCTGCCATTGTACTCAGGTGTGATGATGTGGAGACCGCGAGCTTCCACGACCATCTCCTGGATGGGCAGCCAGCACTCCGGCTTGGCCGCGTAGCAGCGAGGATCGAAAATCTCCAGCGGCATCTTGTGGAGTGAATAGAGGTCGACCTTTATACCCGCCTCCTCATATAGTCCCTGAACCACCCTGGCGATGCGCAGCGCGTTGGCGCCCGGGCGATTCGTTCCAGCCAACAGAAGTATGTTTCCCATGCACCATTATTGGCGCGCCATTGCCAATTGCAGTAGCGAAGCTGAAATCGCGCCCCTGGGCGTGACCGGCGCTATGGAATATCCCGCCGGGCGCGCCTGCGAACGCAATCTGCGCAACTGATGGCCGCCTGCTCCGGTCAATCCGGCAGGATCTTCACGGGCTTGAAGTACGCGCCGCTCATGCTCACGAGGATACCGGCGATAAGCCAGAACCCGCCGGCGACCGCCTCCCCGACGATGATGCCCACCATCGCCGGCCGGGCATTGGTGTACAGCTTCGCACCGCCGAACCGCAGCGCCAGCGTCCTGGCAAGCCAGCCCAGGAATATCGCGAACCACAACTGCCCCAGTGGCCAGCTCCCCACGCACAGGTAAGCCACCGGATGGAACGGCCACCAGACATACCTGAGCCGCATGACTGCCAGGAATACCGTCGTGCAGGCGCCCCCGACGAAATGAAGGATCGGGTTGTGCCGGTAGTTCTGGCGGTTGTTCATGAAATCCAGCGTGGGATTCGTCCAGTGGTTAAGCACCGCCCAGTTGCTGGAGTATTCGTTGACAGTCTGCGCATCCGGCCTCTTCTGCACGGCAAACTCGTACTCAACCCACAGGTGAGCCGAGAAGCTGGTCACATACCCGATCAGGATTACGCCAACAAAAAGAAGCAAAAGCTGACGTCCCAGACGACGCGAGCTGGCCTGGTCGGATGACATCGAGGCATCGCGATACACGGTGCTGTCGGCCACCTTGATCGCATGGGTACCGAAGACGGAGAACGTCTCGCGCACGTCGTGATGGATCATCTGGAGATGGCCGGACAGGAATGTCGTATTCAGCGTCGTTGGATTCTGCCATCCGGCGTATTGCAGCATCAGCCAGTTGCGGGTTGGCAGGAATGTTGAGCCCGGATGGAGCAATCCAGTCTCGGCCACGATGCGTGCCACGATGAACAGCGCTGCCAGGATGGTTAACGAAATTATAATCGCGCCACCCAGTGACGCCCCCGCCAGCCACATCCATGTGACCATCCCGCTCACGCACAGCACAAATCCCCAGAAACTGGAGCGGTACGAAAGATAGCGTCCCTGAGGCTCACCGGGTCGAGATCCGCGGAATGCCTGTCGCAGCACCAGCATCCAGTGGTGCCGCCCGATCCAGAGCACCACCAGCGTGTAGGCGAAAAGCCCGCCGATTATCTGGTCGTTCTGGCCCGGGGTGCCGGCGTCGCCGCTGGCCATGCCCATGCTCATCTTGTAGGCCTGGAAAAGCACATAGAAGAACCAGAGGCTGAAACTCACCGCCCCGGGCAGGAAGAATGCGATGGCGGCCGCCGTCGGGTAAAAGTAGGCCATCTTCAGCTCACCATCGGCATAGCGCCAGGGAACCTCCGACAGAACCGACCGAAGGTCGTAGTATGTCGGGATCGGTGGAAAATACTTAGGCCAGTAATTCGCCAGCCCGTTCCACATGTGCAGCCCGAAAAAGGCGAAGAAGCAGATCCAGAACCAGCGGGATGACATCGTACTGTTGAACCACCGCCGCGGCTCTGGCGCCTCCACCAGAGCAAGCTGGATCGACGCCAGCGGAAAAGGCAATCGCTCGTTCTCGTACCACTGCCTGCGAAAAATGGAGATGAGGCACAAGAATGCGCCGTACAGGAACCCGACGTAAATGCCCCAAGTGATGATCGGGCGGATCCACGCCCGGTACGGCACCGGCTCATCGCGAGTCCAGCGGCCGGCATACCCGGTAACGATCGGGGCGTTCATCCATTGCCGTGGCCCCTCTCCCTCGAAGTCCGGCAGCAGCCATCGGGCTATGTCCACCGACTCCAGCAGGCGCAAGCCCTCGGCGTTGCTTCTCGCCTGCCATATGGGATAGATCAGTGATGGCGGCAGGTAGCGCATCAGCGCACTGGAAGGGATGGCGCAGCCAATCAGCACCATGCCGAATGCCACGCCCAGTTCGCCGCTGGTCAGGGCACGTCGGGGAAAATACCGGCTCATCGGCGCATTGATGAACACCGCCACCAGGAAAAACAGCAACATCGCACCCAACGGCAGGTTGTTTCCAACGACATAGGTGTTCTTGAGAACGTAGTCGTTGTAAGGGGTGATCAGCGAGATGATCAGGACGCCGACCAGGCCCAGTGTGACGCTGCGCCAGGAGATTGGATATCGCTGTGACGTGTCGAGCATGTGTACGCGGGAGAATATCGCAATGCTTCAGCGTTGTTAACCACGTCACGGCAAAGAAGCGTCGCGCGGCATTTTGACAACAATTGCCTTACGGCTAAACTTCCTCCCGGACGCGGTTTGCGCTTCGGCGCATGTATTTCAGACGGGCTATTAAGGGAACTTCGTGGCGCACGGGATCCTAAAACAGGCGATCTCACCGGTTGTACTGGCTCTCGGACTGGGCATCGGCGCGATCGCCGGGGCCCAGACGACCTCTCCTGCAACTGCTTCCCCCCTTCAGGCCAGTGACGCTGTGCCTGTTCATTCCGCCCTGAAAGGCAGGACGGTCGAGGCAGTGCGCGTCAGCGGCAATGTGCTGGTGCCTACCAGCGTCATCCTCAACCAGGTACGCACCCGCGAGGGAGATCGCTTCGACCCGGCCACCGTTGAGGAAGACTATAAGCGCATCTACGGCCTGAAGCGATTTGGCAATGTCGAGGCCAAGGTCGAGCCGACTCAGACCGGCGTAATCGTTAATTTCATCGTCTCCGAGCAGCGGCAGATCCGGCAGGTGTTCGTGCGCGGCAATGTGCACATGGACTCGGCCGAGATCCTGCAGGAGATCTCCCTGAGCGCCGGGGAATCGATCGATCCATTCCGCATCGGCCTGGCACGGCAGGCCATCGAGCGGCTGTATCGCGAGAAGAACTTCACCTTCGTTCAGGTGAGCGTGAACAACGAGGCCCTCGCGACCGATGGCGACCTGGTGTTCGAGATCGTCGAGGGACAGAAGGTGCGCGTTCGCCGGGTGGCGTTTGAGGGAAACACCGCCTTCAGCAACTTCCGCCTGCGCGGGCAGGTGAGCACCAAGTACTACGTCTGGATCTTCCGTCCCGGGCAGCTTGAGTTTGACACCATCGAGGGCGACGTCGCCGCCCTTCGCCGCTTCTACCAGGACCACGGTTATATCGACGTTCGCGTGGGTCGCTCGCTGCAGTTCTCGGCCGACAATTCAGAGGTGCAGGTTACCTTCCACATCGAGGAAGGCCCCCGCTACGTGGTGGACAAGGTCTCCTTCAAGGGGAACAAGGCGCTGGATGAAGCAACGCTGAGGAAGAACCTCAACCTGCTGGAAGGCTCCTTCTATGATCGCGAAGTGATCGACCGCGACATCCGCCAGATAGTCCGTGAATACAGCCCCCACGGCTTCGTCTACCAGGGGCCGGGCACGGAACCAAATCCTGATTACCTGAACATCGAGCCAACCACCGTCTACCGCCGGGAAGCCGGCAAGATGGAACTCGTGTACAACATTCACGAGGGCAAGCCATACCGTCTTGGCCGGGTGCTGGTGAAGGGAAATTACAAGACGCAGGACAAGGTCATTCTCCGCGAGATGAACGTGGCACCCGGCGAGCTTTACAACTCGGCCGAGATCAACGGCGCCGTGGACCGCCTGCGCGGGCTGGGATACTTCTCCTCCGTTTCCGTCAATCCTGTCGGAGAAGAGCCGGATACACGAGACGTGCTGGTGGAGATTACCGAGGGTCGCACCGCCTCATTCCAGGTTGGCGCCGGCGTGAGCAGCAACGGCGGATTCGGCGGCGAGATCAGCTACGAGCAGCGCAATTTCGATATCAGCAACGTCCCGTCCAACTGGAGCGAGATCTTCTCGGAGAAGTCTTTCACAGGCGCCGGACAGTCGATGCGGATGTACCTCGCACCCTCGACGCAGGGCAACTCCGCGGGCATCCGCTTCACCGATCCATACCTGTTCGATCAGCCATACGTCTTCTCAAACGACCTGTACTACCGCGAACGCGAGCGTGAGGACTGGGACGAGCAGCGTTTCGGGGATCGCATCAGTATCGGCAGGCATATCGGCCGGCGCTGGGTGGTGTTCGTGAATGCCCGCGCTGAGGATGTTGGCGTTACGGAGATCGAGGATCGCGAGATCAGGGCCCCGGAGATCCTGGAGATCGAAGGCCATACGACCGTCACCGGCCTGGGGCCGTCCATTCGCTATGACTCCACCAATCGCGGACCGGTGCTCCATCGCGGTGTCAGCGCCAGCCTCGGCTATGAGCGAGTCGGCGCATTCGGCGGCCAGGCGCACTTCAACAAGTTCTACGGCACGTTCGACACCTACTATACGCTCCACGAGGACCTGTTCGATCGCAAGACGGTCCTCTCCCTGAAGACGGATGTTGGCTACATCGACGATGACGATGCGCCGGTATTTGAGAAGTTCTATGCGGGTGGCCTGGGATCGGTTAGAGGTTTCAGGTATCGCGGAATCAGCCCGCGCTCGGGAGCCAGTGAGGATGCGGTCGGTGGCGTGTTTCAGTTGCTGACCTCGGCGGAAGTGAGCTTCCCGCTCTACGCGGACATGATCCGCGGCGTGGTGTTTGTCGATGCCGGTACGTCAGAACGCGACATCGAGATCACCACCTACCGCGTCGCGGCGGGGTTTGGCATACGGTTCATCTTGCCGATGGCGCCGCAGGCGCCACTCTCGCTGGACTTTGGCTTCCCTATCGTCAAGGACGAGCAGGACGAACGACAGTTGATCAGCTTTGCTTTCGGTTTGACCTACTGAACAATCAGGAAGAGGTAGCCTCATGACAAAGATGACGATCGTAGCGCTTTTGACGGTGCTGCTTGCCGGCAGCATTTCCATTGCGGCCGAACGTTCTTCGATCGCCGTGGCCAACGCCGCTCGCATCTTCGACGAAATGCAGGAGATGAAGGACATTCGCGAGAAGCTCGCCTCCGAGAACCGCCTGCTCACCGGCCTGGATGTCGAGAAGCGCCAAAAGCTGCAGGCCATGCAGGAAGCCCTGAACGCCCTCAAGCCGGATGCTCCCCAGTACAAGGAAAAGGCCGATGAGCTGACCAAGGCCCGCATCGAGTATGAGACCTGGGCCAGGTACACCAATGAGAGCTTCCAGCGCGAGCAGATGCTTGCTCTCAAGCAGGCTTTCCAGAAGATCGAGGCCGCCATCGCTGAAGTCGCGAAGCAGAAGGGAATTGCGGTAGTCATCACCGACAACCGCACTCCCCTGCCGGACAACCTCGACCGCATGAACATGCAGCAGTTGCAGGCGCTGATCAACTCCCGCGCCATTCTGTACGCGGATGATGCGGTCGACATCAGCAGTGATGTGCTGGCGCTGCTGGATGCCCGCTATCGTGAATCCGCCAAGCCGCAGCAGCAATAGGAATCACTGCCCCGACCAACCCGCAGATGAAAGACAACGCCATGCAAGTGACGCTGCAGCAGATCCTCGAAGCAATCGGAGCACCCGCGCCTGAAGGTTTGCGGCCGGATTTCCTGTTCACGGGCATCAACTCGCTCTCCGAAGCCACCGCCGGCGATATCAGCTTCCTTTCCTCCGAGCGGTACACCAGGGAACTGACCGAGACCAGGGCCTCCGCAGTCATCGCCACTCGGAAGATCAAGCTGCCTCCGAACGTGTCTGTGCCGGTAATTCGCGTGGACGATGCGGAACTGGCGATGGCGAAGGTGCTGGCTCTGTTTGCTCCCCCGGTCCAGCATCCGCCGGCGGGCGTTGATCCCTCGGCGCGAGTCTCCGCGGATGCAGTTATCTCTCCCGATGCCAGCGTCGGCGCTTGCGCCGTGATCGGCTCCCGCGTGCGCATCGGCGCCCGCTGTGTCATTCACCCCGGCGTTGTGGTCGGCAACGATGTATCGATTGGCGACGACTGCGAACTGCACCCCAACGTTGTCATCCGCGAGCGCGTGACTATCGGCAACCGCGTGATCATCAATGCCGGCAGCGTCATCGGAACCGATGGATTCGGCTATCGATGGGATGGCAAACAGCACGTTAAGGTTCCGCAGATCGGCACGGTCGTCATCGAGGATGACGTCGAGCTTGGCTCGTGTGTCTGCGTGGATCGCGCCAAGTTTGGCGCAACGGTAGTTGGCCGGGGCAGCAAGATCGACAACCTCGTACAGATCGCCCACAACGTAAAGATCGGCCCGCACTGCATAATGGCCGGCCAGGTGGGTATCGCCGGCTCAACTACACTTGGTACTGGCGTAGTAATCGGCGGCGCTTCTTCCATCCGCGACCACGTCCGCCTGGGCGATGGCGCAATGGTGGCCGCACGATCGGCCGTCCATGATGATGTCCCCGCCAAGGCTGTTGTCTCCGGCATGCCCGCCCTGCCGCATCGCCAGTCGCTGCGTGAACAAGCGGCCTTCCGTCGCCTGCCTGAGGCGATGGCGCAGATGCGCAAGCTCCAGGAGCAAATACAGCAGTACTTGGAGCAAAGCGGCCTCAGCGAGGATGATGTGATCGGCCAATAGCGGGCAACGGCTTAGCTTCTCGCTTTCCCTGCGCCACAAACTAGAATTGTGGCTTCCATGAAGGTTCGGCTAACCAAGACGTTCAGGTTTGAGGCGGCGCATTCCCTTCCCACGTTTCCTGAGGGGCATAAATGCCGCCGGCTGCATGGCCACAGCTTCCGTTTTGATGTGGTCGTGGAAGGTGAGGTTGATGAGAAGCTCGGCTACCTGATCGACTACGGCGATGTTAAGCGCGTGGTCGATCCCATCGTGAGGCAGCTTGACCACTATTATCTGAACGACATTCCGGGCCTGGAGAACTCCACCGCGGAGAATCTCGCCAAGTGGCTGTGGGACCGCATCAAGCCTTCGCTGCCGCTGCTGGCCCGAATCACAGTATACGAAACCTGTACCACCGCCTGCGATTACGAGGGCGAGTAAGAAACATCACTGTCGCAGGTGGCGCACCAGCATGATTGTGCCGTCGATGAGGATGTACCAGCCCAGCAGGAAAGTGGCGGCGTAGACGATCTTGGCAAACAGCTTGTCGCTCAGTCGCTTGTTGACCCAGAAGCCGAATATCGCCCCCGCGAAAACCACCGGCAGAAACATAACCGTGAAGCTTAGCTCGGCGTGCTCAAACTGGCCGGCCGCATAGTACGATGGCAGCTTGATGCTGTTGAGCACGAAGAAATACAGCGCGCAGGTCGCCACGTAGAGCTTGCGGTCCAGCCCGAGGGGAAGCAGGTACATGGCGATGATCGGCCCGGCCGCGTGCGCCAGGGTTGAACTGGCTCCCGCAAATGTTCCTGTGACCACCGATCGCGCCGGCTCGGCCATAAGCTTCGTCTGCATGCCTCGATACTGCCGCCACCAGTGCAGCCCGACCAGCAGCACCGACTCCATGCCAATCTCCATCCGCATCAGCGCCGATACAAGCTCCTGCTGGCGATGAAACCACCAGAGCAACAGGCTGCCCAGCACCACCCCGGCGATCGTGCCCGGCATGAGTTTCGCCATCAGCTTGCGCGTG
>JAKORQ010000423.1 GCA_029777755.1 Planctomycetota bacterium | reverse complement strand
GTCGTGGGCCGGCGGGACTTTCTACTCTCAGCGCGAGGGTGATGGCTGGAGCGAATGGGCGCCGGCCGAGGGCGCGCCTGAGGGGATGAATGTCGTCGCTGACCTGGTGAATCCCAAACGCATGTACGGCCAAGTGGAGACGCGCTGCTATGAGAGTCGCGATGGCGGTATCACCTGGGCGCTTCTCACGGAGGATGCTCCGCATCGCTTCTCCTGGATTCGTGCCACCATGGGCGAGGAAGGTCACCTGTGGGCCAATGCCCGCCAGAACGGGCTGTTCCGCAGCAAGGATGGTGGAAAGACATGGGGCCAGGTGGCGGCCGGGGTGGTGACAAACGCCAATCAACTGGGCATAGGGGCGGCCGCGCCGGGAAGTGACTACCCCAGCATTTATGTTAACGGTCTGGTGGCCGGCCAGCCGGGGTTCTTCCGTTCAGATGACCAGGGAGAGAGCTGGGTGCGCATCAATGATGACCAGCACCACTTCGGCAATCCCTCGGTGATCCAGGGAGATTCACGCGTGTTCGGCCAGCTGTACGTTGGGGCAAATGGCAGGGGGATTCTCTATGGCCAGCCAGCAGATGCGCCCAAGCCATGATGTGTGTTAGATTGACTCCTGCTCCTTGACCAGCTCGTTGTCGTAGGCTTCCTCGAGTTTGCGGACGGTCTCGGCGAGTTGTTCATCCTGCTGGACGGCCTCGGTGACCTGCGTTTCCCACGCATTGCTGGCCGCCCGCAGTGAGTCGATGTCGACCGGGATATTGAGTATCTTTCCCAGGCGTCGCGTGACTGCCTCGATGCTCAGCGGATTCACACCCTGCAGGTACCCGGGGATCTCGGCCACGAGAGAGATCATCTCCACCCCCTCCCTTGCGGCCTCGGCGAGCAGGAAGGTGGAGAAGCCGGCCGGACCCTTGTAGTCGCTGGGCCGTACGCCGTACGTCCTGAGCAGCGGCCGGAGCTCCTTGTGCGAAACCGATCCATACATGCGCGGCTCACGCGTGTGTGGCACCATCCCGCCAAACGAGCCCATGAAGATGATCCGCTTGACGCCAACGCGATGCACCAGCTCGAAGATGCAGTCGGCGAAGGCCTGCCAGCGCAGGTTTGGCTCCTTGCCGATGAAGAAGACCAGGTTGGCGGGCACGTCGCAGAGGAAGGTCCCACCGGGCATATCAAGCTCGCGGATTAACCCGCCCTTCATGCGCACTTCCGGGCGAAAGAGTGCGGTAAGCTCCATCGTGCCCGGGAAGTTGTAAATGTAGAAAGGATCGGGATCTATGCGCGCGATCTCGGTGAGGGAGCGACCTTCCATCAGGTTGCGCAGCGTCCCGGTGGATACGGCGCCACCATCCATCCAGCCTGTCAGGG
>JAKORQ010000037.1 GCA_029777755.1 Planctomycetota bacterium | reverse complement strand
GGTAGGCTTTTTCGCCTGCCCAGCCAACGCCACCGAGCAGGTGAAGAAGGTGGCCGACTACGTCTCGGACAAACCGACCATCCACGGCGTGCTGGACATCCTGAACCAACCAGCACTGCGGAGGAAGTAAAGCGGCTTCACAGGAGCGAATCGCGATGAGCGAGGATGCCAGAGGGACTGATCGCATCGAGCAGGATCCGCCGCGGCGGAGATTCCGCTGGTGGCGAATCCTGCTCCAGGTGCTGCTGGCACTGATCACCGCAGGGCTGGTGTATGCGATCATCCTCCCGGCCATCGTCGCCCCCAAGGCCACGCCGGAAATCCCCGCAGGGAAGCGATAGTGGAGCGGCTTGTCCTCAAGCCGCGGGAGGTAAGGTGATCCTCAGCGAAGGTGCGCTCCCTTAGTGCCTCTGCTGTACCACCGGTATCACGCGACCGCCGATTCCTCCACCGTCACCTTCGGGCGCATCACCAGGTAAAGCACCACGATCAGGGCGATCAGGCCGCCGGCCAGTGCCGGGGCCGTCCAGTTGCCGGTCTGGTAGATGCTGTGGATGCGCGACCCAATCAGCGACAGGCAGACCAGCGCGCCGGCGATCGGCACTGCCGAGGGAACTTCAAAGCGGCCTTTCGGTTCATCCGGGCGGCGCTTCAGCACCACCAGCGAGATATTCACCACCACGAACACGCACAGCAGAAGCAGCGAGGTGGCCTGCGCCAGGTCGCCGATCTGCCCCAGCAGCGCCAGGCAGACGAGCATCACCATCAGCAGCAGGATCGACACCCACGGCGTGCGCCAGCGGGTGTGCACCCGGGCCAGCGGCGCGGGCACCAGTCCCTGCCTGGCCATGCCATACAGCAGGCGCGAGCCCATGATGTAGTTCAGCAGCGCGGTATTGGCGATGGCAAACAGGCTCACGCCAGTCACCAGCGCCGGCGGAACCCACGGGGCGGATCGGCGGATTACCTCCACGATCGGCCCGGAACTCTTTGCCAGTTCATCGGCGGGAACCACAGAAACGGCCGTGATCGAGACAGCTATGTAGATCAGCGTGGTCACGATCATGGCGGCCACCAGCGCGCGGGGGAAGGTGCGCTCAGGCTCCTTCACCTCCTCGGCCACATTGAGCATGTCCTCGAATCCGACGAATGAGTAGAACGTCAGCACCGCACCGCTGAGGATCAACCGCAAATCCAGCGGGACCGGAGCGCCTGTCTGCTCGTCGATGGGAGTCTGCAGCAGGTCGACGCTGCCCCAGAAGCGAATGCCCACCGCCACGATCAGCAGCAGCCCGCCGGCCTCGATGACCGTGCACAGGGCATTGAACCAGGCGCTTTCCTTGATGCCGCGCAAGTTTATTGACGTCATGATGGCGATGAACGCCAGCATCACCACATACGCAAGCGCGCCATTTCCGGGCGCGTTGAGAAACTCCAGCACATACCCGGTGAATCCCCTGGTGGCGGTAGCCATGGAGGTCAGGCCGGAGGCGAGAGTCGCCAGCCCCAGGACATAGGTGAGCATGGGCAACCCGAAGGCACGCTGGGTGACGTAGGCAGCGCCGGCCGCCTTGGGATAGCGCGATCCCAGCGAGGCATAGGACAACCCGGTCAGAAGCGCGGCCACCATACTGGCGGCGAACGCCATCCATACGGCATTGCCCATGGCGCCGGCGTAGTTGCCGATCAGGGCGTAGATGCCCGTGCCCAGCATGTCGCCAACGCCATAGAGAGTCAGCGCCCAGAAACCCATGGACCGACGAAGCTCAATTGAGTTGCTCTCCTGCATTAGGTTGGATACTAGAAGCCGTCAGAGCCCGCTTCAAACTGCCCAGATTAACTGCCTTGACGTCTTTCGAATAAAAGCTGCTTTGCTTCGGGTTTGTCCTTTGTATGCTCTTCAAGAACTGTAGCGCATCTCGCTCGTACCAGATAGAAATGGCCCTATATACATATGCAGCTCGAGATTTCTCATTCGCGAAACGCAGAGCTCAGGGAACAGCATCGGCTTCTGACCCAGACAGAGCTGCTGCCGACAGTGCTGGAGGCCATGCCCGGGATTGTCCTGATAATCAATGATCGCCGGGAGATTGTTTACGCCAACCGCGAGGCATATCGCGTCCTCCATGTCGAGGACCTTGATCAGATCCTGGGCAAACGACCGGGTGAAGCGATGGGTTGCAGCGTTGCCGCCAGCTGCAGCAACGGTTGCGGAACAGGCGAGGCTTGTGCTGTTTGTGGTGCGGCCAGCGCCATCCGGGCCGCGGAGATGGGGAAGTCGGCCGTTCGCGAATGCCGCATCCGCAGGTATGACACCGGCATCGGGATGGACTTCCGCGTCTCCACTACCCCACTGAACATACAGGGGGTAAACCTCACCCTGGTGGCGCTGATCGACATCAGCCACGAGAACCGCCGGCGCGCCCTGGAGAGGATCTTCTTCCACGACCTGCTCAACACCCTTGGCGCTCTCTCGGGATACGCCCAATTGCTGCAGAATGCATACGGCAGCCGCGAGGATATGCGGGAGTTTGGCAGCGCCATCCTGCACCTTACGGAAACGATGGCCGAGCAGATCTATGAGCAGCGCGACCTGGCGGCGGCCGAGAATAACGACCTGTCGATTCGCCCATCCAACCTCAACGCCCGCGAACTGCTGGAAGAGGTGGCCGTGCTCTACCGGAATCACGCGGCCAGCCGGGATCGCTCCATCGTGATCGGCGAACCGGCCGAGGGCGCTACCCTGCGGACGGACAAGCGGCTGCTTCAGCGGATCATCGCCAACATGGTCAAGAGCGCCCTGGAGGCATCTATGCCGGGCGGACGGGTCACACTCACCTGCTGGGCGGAGGATCACCACGTCCACTTCGAGGTACACAACCACGGCGTCATCCCCCGCGATGTGCAGTTGCAGATCTTTCAGCGAGCCTTCTCGACCAAGGGGACCGGGCGCGGCCTGGGAACCTACAGCATGAAACTGCTGGGCGAGCGCTACCTCAAGGGGAGTGTCAACTTTACCTCAACGCCAGAGACAGGCACGATCTTTCGCGCAATCGTGCCGCAGTATCACCCCGGCGACGGCCAGGTCACTCAGGGAGCCTGATGATATCTCCCTCACGGACGCCGGCTTTCTGGGCCATTCCCTGGTTCAGCTCGATGGCATATTTCGCCGGCTTCTCACTGCTGACCGTGGTGGTATCCAGCGGCTTCATCTGCTTGATGGTCACCACCCTGCCATCGGCATCGAGATAGATGATGTCCAGTGGGATGTAGGTATTTTTCATCCAGAAGTGGAGCACCTCGGGATAGTCAAAGACAAACAGCATCCCGCGGTCCTCGGGCATTGACTGGCGATACATCAGCCCCCGCCGACG
Organism: Planctomycetota bacterium; assembly: GCA_029777755.1. Lineage (GTDB taxonomy): Bacteria > Planctomycetota > Phycisphaerae > Tepidisphaerales > Tepidisphaeraceae > CAIQIQ01. Next base: position 17,123 of record JAKORQ010000037.1, on the reverse strand, counting down.
GGTAGCGACAGTGTCGGCAATCTCCAGGTCGAAGTTCATCTTGCCGATCTGTACGCGGGCGGTGCGCACCTGGCCGGGGATGGCGTTCTTTTTCGACTCGCAGGCGCCTGCGAAACAGGCGATACCCACGACTAGCGCCAGCAGGATGTACAGCAAACTTCTGGATCTCATCTTCATCACTTCGAGGGGGCCTTGCCCGGGGATATGCCGGCGGTGGCAAGCATATACCTGGTCAGCTCCATGGGCAGTCCAACAACGTTGCTGTGCGAGCCGGAGATGCGCTTCACCAGCGGGTCCTCATCCTGGATCCCGTAGCCGCCGGCTTTTCCCTGCCATTCGCCGGAGGCGATGTAGCGCTCGATCTGCTCCGGCGTAAGCACTTCCATGCGCACGGCCGACATGGCCTTGTGTGTCTGCTGATAGTTGATCGCCTTGCGGATGACGCACACGCCGGTGATGACCACCTGCGTGGTGCCTGAGAGCAGGTTGAGCATCCTGCGGGCGTCATCGGCGTCGGCCGGCTTGCCCAGGACAGTTTCGCCGAGGCAGACGATGGTGTCGGCGGCGAGGACTACATCATCAGGAAAGCGATCGGCCACCGCCTGTGCCTTCGCAACCGCCAGCCTCTGCGCCAGTTCCGATGGCGGGGAGGCCGGGACCTGCGATTCATCCACGTCGGCCGGTACTGTCTCGAACACGTAGCCCGCCTCGGCGAGCAACTGTGCCCGGCGCGGCGAGGCACTAGCCAGGATCAGCTTCATGTTCTCACATGGTAGGCTTGACTGCGATGTCGCCGGCGCGAGGCGTCCGGCCGTCCTCATTCACCTCATACTTCAGGTGCAGGGCATTGTCGGTCTTGCCGACCACATGCCCGGCGCCGATGATCTTGCGCTGCGGTGTCATCAGCACGAAGGTCTCACCGACAAAATGCTGCTCCACATCCACTTCCCCGACGGCCAGCAGGCCCTTGTCTTCCAGGACGGCCGACACCACGCCAATCTTCACGTCAGGGGTTAGGCGGGTGAATGTCGCGCGCGTCTGCTCTACGTCGGCGACAGTCTCCTGCTGGGAATGACAGCCAGCGACCGCCACCATGCCAGCCACCAGCAACAAAGGGAAATGATGCAAACGCATGTGAGTCTCTCCGATACGGTTCAAATCGACTGCAGCCCTATCCCGGTTGGCAGTGCGCCGGCCGCAACAGTGCATAGTAGAACACGCAACAGCCCTGTTCCGCAAGTGTTGCCGTTGCGCGAATGCTCCAGCCCGCCACGAGATTGGCCCTCCCCATGCAGCACGCCTCGCCGGGGAGTGCGTGAAAGGATATCTCCTGCCCGCTTCACTTCAACCGCCGGCAAGAACGCACGTTCCCCTAACGCGCGCATGAGGGGATATTACCCGGGACGGTTATACCATTGGATGACGGCCAAGGGAGGACGCGATGCTGAGCGATTCTGGAGCCACCGTCTCGTGCTGGATGTCGCGGGTGCAGATGCCGGTGACCGGCCCGCTGGAGGAAGACAAATCGGCCGACGTGTGCATCGTGGGCGCCGGCATGGCCGGCATATCGATCGCCTATTCACTGGTGCGCGAGGGGGCGAAGGTAGTGGTGATCGACGATGGGGAGATCGGCTCCGGCGAGACCGGGCGAACCACCGCGCACCTCGCCAGTGCCCTGGATGATCGCTTCAGTCGCCTGATACGCCTGTTTGGCGAGCGCGGGGCCCACCTGGCATACCAGAGCCACGCCCGCGCCATCGACCGCATCGAGCAGAACGCCGAGCAGGAAGGGCTGGATTGCGACTTCACGCGCGTGGATGGCTATCTCTACCAGCCTCCGGAGGGAACGGTAAACGATGTACTGCGCGAGTTTGAGGCGGCCAGGCGCGCCGGGGTGGGCGGTGTGCAGATCGTCGGGTGCGCGCCGTTGCCATTCGATACCGGGCCGGCGCTGCGCTTCCCGCGCCAGGGACAGTTCCATCCGCTCAAGTACCTCGCCGGGCTATCGCGCGCAATCCTGGCCCGTGGCGGGCGCATCTACACGAGTACGCGCGCTGTCGATATCGCCGGCGGGCGCGATGCCCGTGTGATGACCGCAAGCGACAGGCGCATCAGCGCATCCCAGCTCGTGATCGCCACTAACACGCCCATCAACGACATGCTGGTGATGCACAGCAAGCAGGCGGCGTATCGCACGTACGCCATCGCGTTTGCCCTCAATGATGATTCGCTGCCGCAGGCGCTGTACTGGGATGACGCCGATCCGTACCACTACATCCGCGTGCAGCCGCCGGTCGCACCTGGGGGAAGCAAGCTCCTGATCGTCGGCGGCGCCGACCACAAGACCGGGCAGGCACCGGGCGCCGAGGCTGCCATTTTCCACCTGGAGGAGTGGACGCGCAAGTGCTTCTCTATGGCCGGCGAGGCCCTCTATCGCTGGTCGGGACAGGTGATGGAACCGGTGGATGGCCTGGGCTACATCGGCCGAAACCCCGCCGACGCGGAGAACGTCTACATCGTCACCGGCGACTCCGGCCACGGCATGACCCACGCCACCATCGCTTCCATGCTGATACCCGACTTGATCGCCGGGCGGGACAACCCCTGGGCGGAAATCTACGACCCGTCGCGCAAGACCAAGCGGGCCCTGGGCAGGTACGCACACGAGAACGCCAACGTGGCGGCGCAATACCGCGACTGGCTCACAGCCAGCGAGGTGGGCTCGGTGGAGGAGATTGCCCCCGGCTCAGGCGCCATCCTCCGCGATGGCATGCGCAAGATCGCGGTCTGGCGCGACACCACCGGGCAACTGCACACCTTCTCGGCCGTCTGCCCGCACATGCAGTGCATCGTGCGCTGGAACGGGCTGGAGAAGACCTTCGACTGCCCCTGCCACGGCTCGCGCTTCCGCGGCGATGGCGAACCGGTCAACGGCCCGGCCATCAGCGGGCTGCCGGCCGAGCAGACGCCTGCACCAGCAGACCAGGTCACTGCGACGAAGGATTAGCCGGCGGATCCCCCGGAGGTGGCGGATTGGATGACTTTCGCGCCCGCGGCGGGCGTCGGCCCTCGCGGATCTGCTGCTCGATCTGGCTCTTGCGCCGCAGGATGTGGTGATAGTGCTGCGCGAAGCGATGCGCTTCATCGCGCACATACTGGAGCAGCCGCAGCGCCGGGTGATTGCGGGCCAGCTTTATCGGCTCGGACCGGTCCTGCACGTAGATCAGCTCCTCCTTCTTCGCCAGCGAGATCACCATGGGCGGCTTGACGTCCATGCTCGTGAAGATGTCCATGGCCGCGTGAAGCTGCCCGAGGCCGCCGTCGATGAGGATGATGTCTGGGTAAAGCTCCTGCCCGGTGGCGGCTTCGCGATAGCGACGCGAGACGACCTCCTGCAGGGAGAGGAAGTCGTTGTTCCCTTCGCCGTGGCGGATCTTGTAGCGGCGGTAGCTATCCTTGAAGGGTGAGCCATCAATGAAGCAGACCTTGGAACCGACCATCTCGCCGCCGTGCAGGTGGGCGATGTCGAACCCCTCGATGATCCGCGGCGGCTCGGTCAACCCCAGCACTTCCTGGAGCTTTGTCAGCCCCTCCTGCGGATTGCTGACGAAGACCTCCGGCTGCCAGTACTCCTGTTCGCCCTTCTCTGCGCGGGCGCCCAGGGCGGTGAGCATCTTTATCTCATCGCGCAGGCGCGCGGCCTTCTCGAACTGAAGGTCCCTGGCGGCCTCGATCATCTGCTTTTCCATCTGCGCCAGCAGCCGCTTCTTGCCTCCCTCGAGGAACTCGATGAAGCGGTTGATGTCCTCGCGATAGGCTTCCCTGCTGATCTTGGCAGCGCAGGGCGCGGTGCACTGCTTGATCGGGTGCAGCAGGCAGGGACGGAAGAAGCGCCGCTTGTCATCACCCTCCTGGATATCCAGGTGACAGGTGCGGAAGCGAAAGACCTTCTGAAGTTTCTGCAGGGCATCCTTCAGGCCGCTCACTGATGTAAATGGCCCGTACAGTTTCACACCCCTGGTGCGAGGCTCGCGGGTGATGTACACGCCGGGGAAATCCTCGTCCATGGTGATCATGAGGTAGGGGTAGGTCTTGTCGTCCAGCAGGCGGGCGTTGTACTTGGGCTGGATGTCCTTGATCAGGCGGTTCTCGGCCAGCAGCGCCTCAACCTCGGTCTCGGTCTGCAGTATCTCAAAATCAACAACCTCTTCCAGCAGTCCGGCCTTCTTGAATTCCAGCCTGGTTGAGGGCTGAAAGTAGCTCCCGACGCGATCGCGCAGACTGGCAGACTTGCCAATGTAGATCACGCGCCCCTTGTCATCCTTCATCAGGTAGACACCGGGCGCCTTCGGGAGTCCTTTGGCCTTCTCATTCAATCTCGCGAGACGATCATTCATGCCCTGATAATCATACCCGCGAAGGCCATTTATAGTTCGTCACCACTACTACAGTTCCAGCACGCGGCGGGCATGAAGAAATACCAGCTTCACGCCGGCCACGCGGCCCAGGCCGCTGCGCTCTATCGCCGAGCGATACAGCTCCATCTGCTTGCGATACGCCTGCTGGCGCTGCGAGCCATCCTCGGGGAAGTGGCGGTCGGTCTTGTAGTCGATCACCACCAGGCCATCGGGCGTCTGCACCACCGCGTCGATTCGCCCGCGCACCAGCACGCGGTCAAACTCCGCCGTGCCGGCCGGATCGCTATCGAGCATGGGAATCTCGCGCACAATGGCCTGCGCGCTGCGCAGCAGCTCCGCAATGCTCGGCTCAGAAAGCATCCACTCCACTTCACTGGTATCCACCAGCTCCGCCTGCCGCTGGCTCATGATCCCGCGCTCAACCAGCGACTTGAGCTGGTCGGCCGGCCCCGGCGCGCCGGCGGCGAAATCAAACTGCTCCATGAACAGATGCACCGCCACACCACGCTCGCGCGCCTCCTCGCCGGCCGCGCCGGATGGCGCTTCATCCGTCACGTCCGGCGTGTCGGTGGGCACCTCGTCCCCCTTGCTCAGCCCCGTCACCGAGTTGCTGGCGCGCCTGTGCGTCATCTCCCTGAAGGGGTAGCTGTAATTCCAGATCCTTGGGCCATCGTCATCGGCATGGGGGGCTTCCGCCGCGGCGACCGTCGACGCCTGCTCATCCTCTGCCTCGACTTTGGCAACCTTCAGCTCCAGTTTTCCTGAAGAGATGTCCACCAGGGGCAGAAGCCACTGCAGCATGTTGCTGGCCGACCCGAACGCCACGGGAGAATTGCCCGGCGAAGGCAGTGCTCTCCAGCTCTTCGCCTGCTTCTGCTTGCAGGTGCCCACCAGCACCAGCCGCTCTTGGGCGCGAGTCATTGCCACGTAGAGCACGCGGAGTTCTTCCGCCCTGGCCTCCTTGCGGATGCGGTCCTTGGCCAGCCAGGTGGGGACAGATGGATAGCGAATATCGTTCTCCGGGTCGGCCACCGCGACGGCAAGCCCCTGGTCGCGATGCACGAGGATCGCCCCCTTCTCATCGGCATCATTGAACCTCGCCCCCACGCCCGAGAGTATCACCACCGGGAACTCCAACCCCTTGGAGGCGTGCACCGTCATCACGCGAACGGCATTGCCCGGCTCGCCCGGCGACGGCTGCCCGAGATCGGAGCGATCCTCCAGTTGCTCAAGGTACTGCAGGAAGCGGAATAGTCCCTGCTGGCGGAAGCCGGAGAACTTGCGGGCGCAGCGATGCAGGTACATCAGGTTCGCCACCCGCTGTTCACCGGCCTTCATCCCGCGGCAGAACTCAAGGTAGCCAGTGCTGGTGAGAATCTCCCACAAAAGGTCGGCCACGCTCATCTGAAGCGACCGCTTGCGCCATGCCGCCAGCTTCTCCAGAATCTGCATAAGCTCGCCGGCAAGCTCGTCTGCCGCTGACTCCGCGTAGGCAACCACGGCCGCTTGGAACGGCAGATGCCGGTACCTGATGCGGATGCGGGCCATCGATGTCTCGGGATCGCTGACCTGAAGGATCCGCCCGCGCAGAACGGCCGCCATCGGGATGTCCTGCTGCTGGTTGTCCAGCAGGCGCAGGATGGAGAGCACTTCGTTGATCTCGGCCGCCTGGAAAAACCCGGTCCTGCTCTCGGCAAATACCGGGATACCCTTCTCCACCAGGGCGCGAGAATACTCGACGAAAGTGTGTTTTGCGGACCGCAGCAGTATCGCAATATCGCGACACTCGATCGGGCGCTGCACGCCGCTTTTCTCGGTGATCAGCTTCCCCTCGGCCATCATCTGGCTGATAAGCTGCGCGACGTACTGGGCTTCCCGCTCGACGCGCGTGAAGTCATCCTCGTCACCATCCGGGGTATCGTCGTCGCTATTCTGCCCATCCCCCTGGTCGCCGCCGTTGGGCTTGTCCTCATACAGCAGATGCAGCTCAATTGGCGAACCGCTGTAAACGTTGTCGGCCGGCGGGAACTTGCGCTGGCCACACAGCTCCTGCTCCTCCGTGTACTCGATCTCGGCCGACTCGCTGCGCATCAGCTCGCGGAACACGAAGTTGATGGCCTGCAGCAACGGATCGCGGCTGCGGAAGTTGTCGCCCATGTAGATGACGCGATCCAGCGGCAGCCACTCTTCCTCGCGCTTGCGGAAGATCGAAGGATCGGCCAGGCGGAAGCGATAGATGCTCTGCTTCACATCGCCCACGCAGAACAGGTTGGTCGGCCTTCCATTCTCGTCGCAACGCGATACGCGGCGCAGGATCTCCCACTGCAGCGCGTTAACATCCTGGAACTCATCCACCATGATGGTGGCAAATCGCTTGCGGCACTGCCGCGCGATGGCCTCGTCGTCCAGCACCTTTAGCGCCAGGTGCTCCAGGTCGGAAAAGTCCACCACATTCTCGCGCTGCTTGGCCTCCTCATAGCGGCGGGAAAACTCGCCAACCAGCTCCAGGAAGCATTCAGCAGGTGCGATGGTGCGGATAATCTCCTCCCGCATCTGCTCCTTCGTGCGCGACAGCATCTGCCGCAGGTCGCCATCCTTCGCCAGTGGTTTCTTCGCCGCCGCCACCAGTTCCTTGGCGCGCTCGCGTTCCTCACAGGCCGGCATACGCTGTAACCCGGGGATCTCGCCCTCAAGTGCCTCTCTCGCCTCTTCCCACTTGTCCGGTAGAGCTTCCAGAGCCATGTCAAGCAACTCTTGAACACGCCCGACCACGACCTGGCAATCGGCGGCGCTGGCGTTTCCCTTAAGTGCCTCGATTATCTGGTCGCAGCGCTTAATCTCACCTTCCAGTCGCCGCTTAATCAACGCGAGAAACTCTTTCCCCAGCGACGTCTTGAACAGGTCTTCGCAGTCCGCAACCTCACGCAAGCGCTTCAGGGCACTGGCGCACCACGCTCCAGGATCGGTCAGCGAAGACAGGACATTATGCGTGGCGATCACCTGGTCCTCGATCCGCACGTCCCGGCCATCGGCGTAATAGTCCACAAGCTGCTTGAAGCGAGACTTTTCCCGCTCGACGCCATCCTCCCTGTCGAAGTACTCCTCCAGCATCTCGCCGGCAATCTCGCGCTGAAGCAGCATGGCCTCCTGCTCGTCCAGCACCGCAAACGCAGGATCGAGCTGTACCGCCTGAAAGTGCTGCTTGAGCAGGCGGGCACAAAACGCGTGGATCGTGCTGATCTGCGCCCCGGGGAGGAGGGCTATCTGCTCCTTCACCCGCCTGTCACCGGGATTTTCCGCCAGGCGTTTGCGCATGGCTTCTTCCACGCGCGACTTCATCTCGGCGGCCGCTTCCTCGGTAAAGGTGACGACCAGCAGTTCGTTGGCCTTGCACAGCCCCTGCTCACACACCAGGTGCGCGCACCGCTCGGAAAGCGTGGCGGTCTTGCCAGATCCCGCCGCCGCGGAAACCAGCAGGCTGTCTGAGGCATCCTTGATTGCTTTCCTCTGTTGCTCTGTCCAATCACGCATTGACTTTCCCCCTCCTCCTTGACGGCTTGGCCTCAACCTTCGGTTGCTTGCGGGCCGGGTTGACTCGATCCAGCACATCAGTGCGCCTGGCCGGCGCGATCGTGTTGTAGCTGTTGTAGCGCTTGTCGAAACGGCAGACTGCCCGATAGGGGCAGTGCGGGCATGGGGTGCGCGTGCCCATCTCGTATGGCAGGATGGATATCTCGCCATCGAAGATGCGGTCGGCCAGTTCGCCAATCTTCTGCCGCACCAGTTCCTGCAAAGCGCGCAGGTCGGCCGGCATCACCGCATCGGTACTGTGCTCATTGCCAAGCTCGCCGCTATCCTTCTTCACGAAAAGGCTGAATCGCTTCGACGACTTTTCCACTCCCGGATCGAGCCTGTCCTTCGCCGAGAAGTCAATCAGCCCGCGCGGCCTGCAGCGCACCTTTTCAGGGTCCGGTGGCTCAGGCGCCTTGACGGTCTCCATCGGCCGCATGAGCTGCATGTAGAACGCGCCATCCACCTGGCGCTTGGCCTGCTGCATCACCAGCCAGTAGACCATCAACTGCAGCGAGATTCCCTGCTCAAGCTCCTGCAGGTACAGCTTCCTCGCGCTACTCTTGTAGTCGAATATCAGGTAGCTCTCGACGCCATCCCCAGTGCGGCGATCTATCCGGTCGATCCTTCCCCGCAGGCGAACCGTTCGCCCCCTGGGAGTGCGAATCTCCAGCGGCGGATATTGTGCATCCTCGCCGAAGACCACCTCACAGGCGTCCACCTCATAGCCGCCATCATCCAGCAGGCGCTGATCGGCGATCAACTTCTCCAGCATCCGCTTGATCACCTCGCGCAGATGGCGATTGCGGGCCGTTCCCAGCATCACCTGCCCGCGCAGCTCACTGGCGACCTTCTCGATCATCTCATCGAGCGATTCGGTCAGCTCCTCGCTGTCCCAGGTGAGCTTCTTGTCGATCATTCTGCGGGCAAGCCGCTCCAGCACTGCGTGGAATGCGTTGCCCAGGTCCAGGTGTGACACCTCCGCGATCTCACGCTCCTTCAGCCGCAGCGAGCGATCGAGAAAATGGCGGAATGGACACTGCGCGAACAGCTCCAGCCGTGTGGGGCTGCAGTACAACTCCTCCCCCAGCAGTTCGCGGGCGACCTGAGGATCGAGCTTCGGCTCATTCTCGTACTCCAACGCCTCGACATGCCACACCTTTGCCTCGGGATTTGGCACGACACTGGCCTGGACGGCCGCAAGTCCGGGCAGGATGCTCTGCACCCGCGCGATAAATCCCGAGGGGGCTAGCTTTCTGCCCGATTCATCATTTCTTGGCCTGGTGAGCACCAGTTCATGTGACGCTCGCGTCAGCGCAATGTATCCCAGCAGTTGCTCGCCGACGGCGCGATCTTCCGAGTCGGGATTCAACTCGATCCCGGCCGCATCCAGCGCCTTGCGCTCGGCGTCGCTGAACATGCTGTCTTCGGCGCTTTTTGCCGGGAATGTCCCTTCGTTCATCCCCAGCACGATGGCCCGCGTGAAGTTGGGACTGCGGCTGCGATCGATCTGCGCCACCAGCACTTGATCCAGCGTCGGCGGCGCCAGCTTTACGCTCAGTTCCTCCAACGTCGCCAGCAGAATCTCCGCCAGATGCCGCCGTGGTAGCTTTCTGTCTCCCAACAGCAGTTCGCACGCCTGCAGCACCTCGTGTATCGCCTTGACGCACTCTTCGTTGGTCTGCTTTTCCTCGACGGAACTCCCATCGGAAAGCTCCTTCAACCGTCGGACAACACACTTGCTCTCCACAATCTCGCGCAGCGCCTGCGTGAGCGCCTTGACCGGGATCCTCTCCCCCTGCTCCCAGGTGTCCCGTACCGGCCGGATCGCATCCACCGCACGATCGCGATAGCCGCTGCAAACCTCCGCCTCCCTCTCATCGCGCAGTCTCTGGGCCGTTTCCTCCGGCTCCTCATCCTCGCGCGCTGGGGGCTTCAGGTCATCCCAGCTTTCCAGCCAATGCCTGCGATCGATGCCATGGCGCAGGGCAAAGTTCTCCAGCCGATCCACCTCCTGCGGCTCCAGCGGCGACATCCCGCACTTGAGCAGCTCCAGCATGTTCGCCCGCCTCCAGCCGTCCATCTGGATCCGCAGGATCGCCCGGACATAACGCACCAGCGGATGCTCGCCCAGACTGCGCTGCTCGTCGACGAAGCAGGGAATGTCGTACTCGGCGAAGATCGGGCGTATCCACTCGGCATACGGCTGAAGATCGCGGCAGAACACGCCAATCTCCCGCAGACGCACACCCTCAAGCTGCCATCGGCGGATCTGCTCGGCCGCGAAGCGCACCTCCTCAAGGTCATTGGCCGCCTCCACGATCCGCACGCTGTCATCACGTGGCGGATCCAGCTTCCCCGTGCCGTCAAACCCCCTCTCGATGGCGGCCAGCTCCCGCGAGGCGAAGCGATGCACCTCGCCCAGCACCAGCGGCTCTTCCACCTTCACCTGCTCCCGCTTCAGCTCCGCCATCAGGCGCTGATACGTTCGCCGGGTGCGCGAGAACAATTGCTCGCCATCGGCACTATCAAGAAGCAGCGCAATCTTCATCCGCCTGGCGCGTTTGGCCAGCGCCACCATCATCCGCCGCTGCATCGGGCTGAAGTCGGCAAAGCCATCGACCACCACCAGCGATCGCGCGACCAGCTCGCTGCTGTCGATCGCCTCGATCACCTTCTGGTCCAGGCGATGCCGATCAAGCCGCTCGCCCAGCAGTTCAAGATATGCCCGATGGATGAGAGCAAGGTCGGCAAGCTTGTCACTGGACGACTCTTCTATGCTCCCCAGGCATTCGCTGATCTGGTCAATGGTTGCGCCTGACTGCTCGATCTCCGTCAGCGCTGCATCGATTCGCGCCGCCAGGTGCGGCTGCCGCTCGGCCCCCCGGAAAAAGCGCAGCTCGTCGGCATGCTCCTGTATCGCCAGCGCCACCAGCAGCCGCCGGCCGCGCCCGTCCATCAGGTCCAGCGATTCGGCCAGTTGCGGAGCAACCTCGCGCACCAGCCACTCGGGCGAAACCACCCTCACCCCCAATAGCGATCGCCCGGGATTGCGCATCACCAGTTGCCGCTCGGCCACCTGCGTCGCCTGCCGCGGCGTGATCAGGATCGCACTACCCCCCAGGCCCTCCTCGCGCAGCCACTGCTCGACGGCCTCAAAGCAATGCGCCGACTTGCCGGTACCAGCACGCCCCAAGACGAATTGAAGTGCCATATCCTGATTCTCCCGGTCAACCACCCCTCACGCAACCTCAGCGCAGGCGCCTACAGAACAAAACCAGGCGGCACTATATCACGGGCACTGACAGCACTATGTCAGAGGGACACAGAGGCAGATGACACGGATGCGCACAGATCGCTAAATACAAAATCGTGGTCCCTGGCTGACAGTTACAATGCCGCGTCCGCCAGGCAATCAATCAAGTGCAATGTCAGTTCACCACCGGGTCACGGCCCCGGGCTTTCCTGAACTCGTCCAGATAGTTCCACTTCGGTGTCCAGCCGAAATGTTCCCTGGCTTTGGTCCATATGTAAGGGCTGTCGAATGCGCCCCATGTCTCGGGCAGCTGCGGGTAGTCGGGGAAGTTGGCGGCGATGGCCTGGCGGATCGGGATGCCGAACATCACCTCGCGGGCCGAGAGGTTGTATGCCTCGAACCCCGGGCGAGGGTTTTCCAGTGCCAGCGCCATGCACTCGGCCGCGTCGCTGTCGCGCACGTATATGCCGAAGCTGCTGTCGAGCTTCTTCTCCTGCTCCGTCCACTGGAACCAGCTCTCATCCACGTCACGTGTCACCACCCACGGCAGGCGGAACACCGCCACGCTCAGCCCCTTCGTGGCACACAGCCGCATGTAGCTCTCGATGGCCACCTTGCCGGCCGAATAACAGTTGCGGGGATTGGCCGGATGATCCTCATCGATCGGCATGCGAAACGGGGCGGTGTAGTCCCAGTCAGTAAAGCCATACACCTGGATGGTGCTGGAATAGATCAGCCGCTTGTGCCCGCACTCCAGCGCCAGTTGCGCGATCAGCGAACCAATGGTGCAGTTGGTGCCGAACACTTCCTCCTGGGTGTAGTGGCCGCTCTGGGCATTGGGGATCTCGCCCATGTGCACGACCGCCTCGGCCTGCTCCATTATCGGCTGGAGCATTTCGCGCCGCCGAAGATCCATGTAGACAAACTTCGCACCCGGACGGTCAGCGGGTCGGCGATCGAGGTTGATCACCTCATGCCCGCGCGCAACCAGTGTGCTGATGACCGATTTGCCAACCTTGCCACTACCACCCGTGACGATGACTTTCATCTGTTTTCCTTCGCTGCCTGTAAAGCGGGGCATTATACAGGCGGCGTGAAGCTTTGCCCGGCGGTACACTCAGCCTCACCATGAGACTGCTGGCATTGCTTTACCTGCTTCTACTGTCGGCCAGCTCATTGGCCCAGGCGCCAGAACTATGGCTCTACTACCAGACAAACCTCCTGCCCGAGCAGAACATCAGGACGCTTGAGGAAGTCTGGAGAAGAGCGGCCGCCGCGGGCTACACGAAAATCCTCCTGGCTGACTTCAAGTTCGGCCATCTCGGCCACCTGGGCGAGAACACGGATCGCTACTATCGCCATATCACCCGCGTGCGCGAGATCGCCAGCGAGAACAGGCTCGAGATTGTCCCGGCCATCTTCAACATCGGCTACTCCAACTCCATGCTCGCCATCGACCCCAACCTGGCCGAGGGTTTGCCGGTGAAAGATGCCCTGTTTGTGGTGAAGGATGGCGAGGCTCACCTGCTGCCCGACCCGCCGGTCAGCCTCAACGAGAAACCCGACTGGCATGACGACGCCTTCGAGCTGCGTGACGGTGTCGCCACCACGACGGGCCATCGCGGCAATGCCCGTCTCTGCTGGAAGCTGCGCGTCTCCCCCTACCGCTGCTATCACGTCTCAGTAAAGGTGCGGACACAGGACTACACCGGCCGATTTGAGATCAAGCCGATCGTCGGCCGCTCGCGCATCCTCGCTTTCACCCACCTGGGCGTTAAGGGAACGCAGGACTGGACCGAGCACCATATCGTCTTCTCCTCACTCGACGCCGAGCAGATCTCCATCTACATGGGAACGTGGGGAGATGCCACCGGCCAGTTGCAGCTGCGCGACTGGAAGATCGAGGAAGCCGGCCCGGTGAACGTACTGCGCCGCCCGGGGACGCCATTTGTTATCGAGGGATACCAGGAAGGCGTGGATTACGAGCCGGTGTTCGACCCGAAGCTGGGCGTGATCCCCTGGCCGGGCGACTTCAGCGTCTGGCATGACCCGCCGAGGATCCGCACCCGCCTGCCGGATGGCGCCCGCCTGCGGGCCAGCTGGTACTTCCCTATGGTCATCCACGACGACCAGGTCTGTGCCTGCCCCTCAGAGCAGAAGACGCGCGAGCTACTGGCCGACGAGGCCAGGCGAATCATCGAGGCATGGCAGCCGCGCGGGGTGATGATGTCGCACGACGAGGTGCGCGTGCTGAACTGGGACGAGAGCTGCCTCAAGCGCAAGCTGACTCCCGGCCAGATCCTCGCGGAGAACGTGGCATATTGCGCCAGTCTACTGCCCGGACATGAGCTGTACGTGTGGAATGACATGTTCGACCCGTTCCACAACGCCGTCGAGCAGTTTTACCTGGTGAATGGCGACCTGGCCGGCTCATGGGAAGGGCTCGAGAAGCGCATCACCATCGTGAACTGGCATTTCGGCAATCGCGATCGCTCGCTGAAGTTCTTCGCCGACCGCGGCCATCGGCAGGTGATCGCCGGCTACTACGACGGCCCGGTAGAGAAGATCCGCGAGTGGATCAGGTCTGCCCGCCGAGTGAACGGCATCACCGGGATCATGTACACCACCTGGGAAAGGAACTACGACGACATGGAGCGCTTCGCCGAGATCGTGAGGGAAGAGTATCGATAGAGCTGTAAGTGGAGCGACTTGTCCTGGGGGCCGCGGGACTTTGGGTCGGTGGAAGTCGGCCTGACTGGATTCACGTTGACCGGTATCGAGAGGTCAACGCTGGCACGGTTCGTAGTGGAGAAGGGATGCACGCCGCCCGGCTTCCCCGGCTCTGATCGTGCATGGTCGCCAGGGATCATGTTATCTCCCGCGGGCGGAGGACCGCCCACTACCTCTTACGCCCGAAAAAGGAAACGCCACCGGTGTGATCCGGTGGCGTTTTGCTGTTTCTCAATCGTCTGGCCAGCCTATCAGCGTGACTGCTCGGCGGTCTGGATGGCGTTATCGGCCACCACGACCGGGCTGCGTGAACGCAGCACGCCTTCCTCCATCACCTGGCGGATCTTCGCCAGTGCCTTATTCTGGATCTGGCGGACGCGCTCCTTGGTCACGCCGATGATCTGCCCGACCTCTTCCAGGGTCAGCGGGGCGTCATCCTGCTGCTCCCAGTTGAAGCGGCGGCGGATGACCGTCTGCTCCACGCTGGAGAGATCAGCAAGGTTGCGATCGACGATCGTGCGCAGCTCGTCGAGGCAATCCTCCTCGACCTGGTCGCGCCGCTTGTCGGCCCAGTCGCTCTTCTCGAGGTCCGGCTCGAACTCCACCGGGAAACGCTGCCGATAGCGCGAGTTCTTCATGGCGGTTCGACTGAACGCCTTGAGGATCGCGCGGCATGCGTAGGTGGAGAACTTGAACCCGCGATCGACGCTGAACTTGTCCACCGCCCGCATCAGGGCCATGTTGCCTTCCGAGACAATCTCGGAGAAATCGACATCGCCCAGGCGGGTGCGCTTGGCCATCGCCAGCACCAGCGCCAGGTTCGTCCGCACCAGGTACTCACGGAAGTGCTCGAAGCGGCGATCCCACTCGACCACCTGCTCGGCGGTCTCCTTCGTGAGCCCGTTGCGCTTGATCTGCTTCTGGAGCAGCGTCAGCTTCATCTTGGAATAGTTGAAACGCAGGAACATCAGCCGCTCTTCCTTGGCGTCCATGAGCTGGGGCACCTGCGTCACGCCCTCGATGCTGTCCTCACGGGTGGGCTGATACCAACTGATGGTCGGCAGTTCAGGATCAGGATCGCTGAACAATTCCTTCTCGATGTTGCGGCGATGGAACAGCGGGCTGTCCATGTAATCGTACGACTTCGCCAGTATCTGCTCGGCCTGCTCCCGAAGCGCCCGAGGTATCGCCGCCGCCCGGGTGGTACGCTTGCTTACTGTATTGGCCATGTCTGGCCTTCCTTTCCTTTGTCCAATTCCATTCCTGCCCACGGCACCAAAGTGCCTTCCCTTCCGCCGAGAGCCATTGACCAACCCTCAGTCCAAGCCAGCCACGGTTAGCGACCTCACCGCCAGCCTGAACCGACGTTCAGTCGCACCCCGTTAGCCACCGGATATCTGAGCAATCGCGATACCAACATTGGCGATCGGAGCAAATAATCGCAGCCTCGGGTGCGATTTTGGCGATGCTCCTTCCGCCGGGCTCCTGGTACTGTTATACCAGAGCCCGCCTGGCCCTCGCGGCGAAAGCTAGCCTAAGCTAGTTGAAACTCAGTCTCAACACAGTGT
Source organism: Planctomycetota bacterium (assembly GCA_029777755.1). Lineage (GTDB taxonomy): Bacteria > Planctomycetota > Phycisphaerae > Tepidisphaerales > Tepidisphaeraceae > CAIQIQ01. Next base: position 1,581 of record JAKORQ010000037.1, on the reverse strand, counting down.
ATCGTACAGGCGCAATCAATGAAAGATAAAAGCACCCAGCAGGGGTTATTATGCTTCGGGGGGAGTTTTAACCCTATTCACAATGCACATTTACGGTGTTGTCGAGAAATTGCTGTTTTGCGCGCAGCCCCACGGGTGCTGTTGATCCCAACAGCACTTTCCCCTCACAAACTGCGACATTCTGACATGGCTAGCGCGCAACACCGCCTGTCAATGTGTCGCATCGCCGCTCAATCCGACCCCATTTTTGAAGTCAGTGATATTGAAGTACGCCGCGAAGGTCCCAGCTATACCATCGACACCGTCCTCCAGCTTAAGGAACAAGGCCACCAGTGCGTCGAGTGGTTGATCGGAGCAGATATGCTCCAAATCCTCCCCAAGTGGCATCGCTCCCTCGAATTGATCCAGACTGCCCATATTCTAGTCATGGCTCGACCCGGTTTTGCAATTCGCTGGGATTTATTGCCCCCGGAGTTCCAGCACCTGCGCGACAACGTGGTTCCCGCCCCGCAGATGGACATCTCCTCCACCGAGATTCGCCGGCGAGTAAGGGCCGGCGAGCCGATCGACCATCTCGTGCCCGAGGGTGTGGCCCGCTACATCTACGAGCATCGACTCTACCAGTAACCGTCGCTGCGATAAGGATCTATAATCACCGCCATGGCCCTTCGCTCAGACCGCTGTATCTGCCTGCGAAAATTCCAGTACAGCGAAACCAGCCAGATACTCACCCTGCTGGGCAGATCCACCGGCATGTTCCGCGTCATCGCCAAGGGCGCCCATCGCCGCACAAAGGCCGGCGCTTCGCGCTTCGATGGCGGAGTGGACCTGCTGGATCTCGGCGAAGCAGTCATGACCGATCCCACTGCCAAGGAGCTGGCCACCCTCACCGAGTGGAAACTGCTCGACGGCCACCTGGAGCTGCGCCGCGACCTGCGCTCGCTTAATCTCGCCCTCTACAGCATCGAGCAGACCGGCCTGCTGCTGCATGAGAACGAGCCTCAGCCGGCCATCTTCGACCTGATCCTCTGGCTCATCCGCGAGGCAACCACCGATCGCCGCGAAGAGGCCTTCGTCGCCTTCCAACTGGAACTGTTGCGCATCAGTGGTTTCCTGCCTGACCTCTCCTCCTGCGCAAGCTGCGGCCGACCGCTGTGGAATGGCAGGGTGATCTTCTCCCCACAGGCCGGCGGGATCATCTGCGAAAGCTGCAAACCCCCGGCCGGACCAAGGTTTACGACCGATGCCCGCCTCGTTCGCATCCTCCAGACAATACTCAAACTCCCCCGCGCGCAGGGCATCCCCCAGCGCTTGCCGCGCCTCACGCGCCTGCAGACTGACCCGGTAAACAGCCTGCTCGCCGACTACCTCCGCCACATCACCGGCCACGACCTCAGGGTTGCACAGTACGTCATCTAGGGGAATCCCTTGCGACGGATAGTTAAGGGGGATATCAGCCCGATCCATTTCACCACGAAGCGACTGCAACTGCTTCATCAAAAGTGGAGCGGCTTGTCGTCGAGCCGCGGGACTTCGTACGGCGGAATGCTACCCAGATCCCCTGGGTTGAGCGGGGTATTC
>JAKORQ010000036.1 GCA_029777755.1 Planctomycetota bacterium | reverse complement strand
TTGGCCATGGTGAAGGTCTTGCCCGAGCCGGTCACGCCCATGAGGGTCTGGAAGCGCCGACCCTCCTCGATGCCCCTGGCGAGCTTATCGATGGCCTGCGGCTGATCTCCCTGCGGCTTGAATGGGCTGACAATCTGAAACTTCCGCATCCCGGGGATTCTATGCGCCTACAGGCTGGCTTCGAGCCTCTGGGCGATAGTGACCGCAAATGGATCCTCGATACGGATCGTGCCGGCGGCCGCATCACTCAGACCAACCCATAGCGTGGCATAGCCATCGGCATGGCGCTCAAGCCCCCCGGAAAAAACGACGTCCACCAGGTCAGCGCGTTTGCTGGCCGAGAAGGGGAACATGTCCCGCCGGGCGATGATGCGGATCGGCGTGGTATACGCCGTCTCCGGGTCGATGCTGAAGGCCATCGGGTAATAGTGGCGGTTGCCGCAGGTGTCGCGACGCGCGATATGCCCAAGCACGCCGATGCTGCCATCGGGCAGGAGCTGCGCCTCGTTTGCACCGCCCCACTCCTCGGCGACAAACTGCCCGTTGAGGATCGGCGCGGCATCGATCATCTCGGCGGTGATGTCTTCCAGCGAATCGGCGATGCAGAAGCCGATCTTGCCCCTGCCGCCCTTCGCCCCCTGCGGTCGGGTAAGCACGGCAACGCGGCCATCGGCTAGCTCGCAAAAACGGATGTCCTTCATGCGCATCGGGCCAGTGAGCATGTGCCGCAGCGTTGCCAGACTTCGGCCATGGAAAAACTCCATGCGCCAGGTGGGCTGATCCCCCGGCACCTCAATGGGATAGCGCACGCCGCCAATGATCAGCTCATCGCCGACGAAGCTCACGCAGGGATCCTGCAGGGAGCGGAACATCGGCGAGGTGAAATACGGAGTCCATCGCCCCTCCACCTCACGGAAGAGCATCAACTCCGAATGCTCGCTGTCACGGGCCTCGACGCGGCCGGCGATCAGGCGCACACCATCAAACTCGAATGGCGCGGTGACATTGTAAACGTCGCGATTCCCGACGCCGGTGAACTCCAGGAGTCTCGCCTGCCCGGCGGTTGAGGGAGAAAACGCAGCCAGCAGCTCCTGGCAGGTCCTAGCACGGGCGGCGTCGACCAGGCTTTCGGTGGAAACAGAAAGAAGCTGAGCTTCGTGAACGTTCGCCGAATGAATGTTCATTTGTTGGAGTTCCCCGCCCGCGGCGGGGCCTTTTTCCCATAACCCGGCTGTTGCCCGAAGGACCGATCCGACGATCGGTTAGCACCTTGGCCAATAGATACGGAGATGCGCAACGAAAGTTCTCTGGATATGTGGAGCGAGTGACAGTCGCCGTGAAAAGCTTGCGCACGCACGAGCGAACCGTGCGCACACGGTCTGCGCGAGATGGGACAGATGGACTTAAGCGGCGGTAAGTGTGATCAGGATTGCGCTTCGGCCCAGCGCAGCGCTGAGATTGCACAGATCAGCTCGGCCGCCTGTACCTGCGACTCCGCGGCATCGGCCGGGAGGATTATGCGCAGGGCCTTGCGATTCCAGCCGGTCATGGCGTTGGCGTAAGGCGGCGGATTCTCGGTCTTGCCGTCGAGCTGGTCGATAAGCACCGCCAGGGGCTTCCCGTGGACGGTATATCGACCGGGCGCCCCGGGCTGCGGGGCAACCACGTGGGCCTTAATGGCCTCGGCCAGCACGTTCTCACAACAGACGGAGATGGTGCCATCGGCCGCATCGTCCAGGGCGAACACCTGCATCTGGTACTTGCCATCCGGGATGTAGAAGAGGATGGCTCGCTGCAGTGTCTTCGGGCGAGAAGGCGCCAGGTGCATCATCAGCGCCGCAAGGCGACGCCAGGCCTGGGCGCGGGCGGGATGTGTCTGCTCACAGGCGGCGAGCCGGCGGGCAACGGCTGTGTTTTCGCGCGCTCCCATCCGGGTGAGAACGCCATCGAGATCAAGCTCAACTGCCATCAGGTTACGGGCTCGCTTGACCACGTCTGATGTGGCAGTCGCGGTCGTTTTTGTCGCCATAGAGGATCCTCCGCCGGGTAAGGCGAATTAGAAGGTGAGCCGCAGCCTTTAAGGGACTGCGGCTCGTTCTTTTCCAAACAGACAGATTACCAGCGGTTACGGCCGCCACGGCCGCCGCCGAAGCCACCCCGGCTACCGCCGGAGCGACCGCCACCTGATCCGCCACTTCGCGGCTCACGCGGACGCGCTTCGTTCACGGTCAGCGAGCGACCATCGATCTCCTTGCCGTTCATCTCAGCAATGGCCGAGGCCGCTTCCGCATCATTGGCAAACTCGACAAAGCCGAATCCCTTGCTGCGGCCGCTTTCACGGTCAGCGATTACTTCTGCGCTCAAGACATCGCCAAACGCGGCGAAATACTGGTGGAGAGTGGAAGAATCCACAGCGTAGCTCAGATTCCCCACATACAACTTCTTGCCCATACCTGCACTCCTTGTGCTTTAGGGCCGATGCGACCTGATGTTTGCTTTCCAAGTCACCGATGAAAGAGGCCTACACAGCCTACGCCGGGATCAACAAGACAGTTGACCATCCCGGGCGTCCGATGGAAGGACAAGACGAAGTGAAGTGCAAGGCAGAAAAGCTCATGCTGACTCGTACTGGACTCGCTCGCAAACCTACCAACGTGTCTAATGGTATGCGATCGCTAGCTGGTTGTCCAAAGCGCATGGCGCAGTTGCCCTGCAGATTTGCAGGTACAGCGAGCGGATCCGCAATGCGCGTCAGTCGAGGACGCTAGCGCAAGGGAACCGGATACTTTGGCTTTTCGCCGCTGAGTACCGCCATGACGTCCCGCACCACCCAGCTCATGTTCTGTAGCGCCGTTTCCGTCCTGGCGGCCATGTGCGGGGTGAGAAGAACATTGGGGAAATTCAGCAGCGGGAAATCAGGCTTGGGCGGCTCTGGCCAGTAGACATCGATCGCCGCGCCAAACAGCCGCTTCTCACGGATCGCATCCGCAAGGGCATACGGATCGAGCACTTCGCCTCGGCTCGTATTGATGAGGATGGCGTCCTTCTTCATCAGGGCGATCTGCTCCCGGCCGACCAGGTTCTCGTTCCCCGGGCGCATGTCCACGTGAATTGTCAGCACATCCGCATCACGGAAAAGAGTCGGCTTGTCCACCGCTGTTGCAGGGAAATCCAGCTCGGCGGAGACATCGAGCAGGTCGTTGTAGATGACCTTCATGCCGAAACCCTGGGTGGCAATGCGCGAAACACGCCGGCCAACCCGGCCCATGCCGAGCACGCCGAGCGTCAGCTCGTTCAGCTGCCGGCCGCGGTTGGTCTCGCGGATCTTCTTGAACTCAGATGGCTCATAGACCCGCTCGCGGAAGAAGCACCAGGGACGCAGAAGCTGGAGCATGTAGCCAAACACGAAGTCGCCGACGGCGAGGGTGTTGGCATCGGGCGTATATACCACCTCGATGCCGCGGGCACGGCAGGCCTTTACGTCAATGTTCTCCACGCCAACGCCGCCGCGGCCAACCACCTTGAGCCTGGGGCACTTTTCCAGGAACTGCTCGGTAACACGGGTATAGGTGCGAATGACCAGCCCCTCGGCCACCGCCAGCGCAGCATCCAGGCCGGGATCATTGAGCGGTACTTCACGGACGTCAGCGTGCTCCTTGAGCCACGCCAGCGGGACGGGATCGGAACCCTCTGTAACGACAACAATCGGTTTAGGCATGGCCCAGAGGTTAACGCACAATGCCTCAAGAGCGAAGAGGAGTCACCAATACAGAGGCGGGCTATGTCGGCATGGCGAAAAAGCCGTTAAGCTGAGATACTTCTGGCAGATAGAGAAAGGAATTGCGGCCAATGGCGAAACTGCGACTGGTGGTGCTGGTCAGCGGGTCGGGCACTACGCTTCAGAACATTCTGGATCAGATACGCTCTGGCGAACTGAATGCCAGCGTGGAACTTGTCATCGGCTCGCGCGATGGGCTTAAGGGGATCGAGCGGGCGCAGAACGCCGGGATCCCGCATGTGGTGATCGCCCGCAAGAGCTTCGCCGACACCGCCAGCTTCAGCCGCGAGGTGTTTCGCCGGATCGATGAGGCAAAGCCGGATCTGATCTGCCTGGCCGGCTGGCTTTGTTTGCTGGAGATCCCCGAACGCTACAGCGGCAAAGTGATGAACATCCATCCGTCGCTGCTGCCCAGTTTTGGCGGTAAGGGCATGTACGGACACCATGTGCATGAAGCCGTGCTGGCGCATGGCTGCAAAGTTTCCGGCTGCACCGTACATTTCGTCGACAACAACTACGACAGCGGGCCAATCATCCTGCAGCGGACCTGCCCGGTTTTGGAGGATGACACGCCCGACACACTGGCTGCGCGGGTGTTCGAGCAGGAAAAGATCGCCTACCCGGAGGCGATTCGCCTGTTCGCGGCGGGGAGACTGAGAATCGAGGGCCGGCGAGTGCGCATCAGCTAGACGGGCATCGCAGGTGGCGAGGTGACGCTATGCAAATCACGATGAACTTCGGCCGGTATGGGCTGCCGGTCCAGATCGATGAAGGCGTCGAGGTTGAACTGGTCCGCAAGCCGACCATGCCGATTCTTCCCGAGCCGTCCCGGGCAATAGCTGAGGCGATAAACAACCCTGTAGGTTGCCGCCCGTTGCGGGAACTGGCCGCCGGTGCCAAGAAGGCGTGCATCCTCATCTGCGATATAACCCGCCCGGTGCCCAATGGGATGATCCTGCCGGTGCTGATTCGCGAACTGCTGGCCGGCGGCATGACGAAAGATCAGATCTGCATCCTGATAGCCACTGGGCTGCATCGGCCGAACCTGGGGGATGAGCTGCGCGAAGTGGTCGGCGACGACTGGGTGGTGGAGAACATCCGCGTCGAGAACCACTTCGCCGAGAAGGATGAAGATCATGTCGACCTTGGTGAGACGCGCCACGGGACGGAGGTAAAGCTGGATTGGCGGCTGGTGGAGGCCGACCTGCGAATCGCAGTGGGCCTGGTTGAGCCTCATTTCATGGCGGGATATTCGGGCGGACGGAAGCTGATCATGCCAGGCGTGGCACATCACCAGACGATCCGCACGCTGCACAATGCAGCCATACTGCAACACCCGCTGGCTCGCAATTGCCGCATCGATGGCAATCCACTCCATGAGCAGCAGCTTGAGATTGTTGAGCGCCTGGGTGGCGCGTTGGCGCTCAATGTGGTAATCGATGATGAGCGGCGGATCTCGTTCGTCAATTTCGGCGAAATCGTCGCCAGCCACCTTGGCGCGGTGGAGTATGTGCGACGGTATGCCGAGGTCCCGATCAGGAAGCGGCATCGGACGGTACTCACCAGCGCGGCCGGCTATCCGCTGGATCGCACCTACTACCAGACAGTCAAGGGAATGGTGGCAGCCATAGATGCTCTCGAGACGGGCGGCGACCTTATCGTTGTCTCTGAATGCTCGGAGGGCATGGGGTCGGCCAATTTCGTAAAGGCGCAGCAGCGGTTGCTGGCCAGTGGCCCGGAGGCGTTTGTGCAAAGCATCATGGACAAGCGACTGGCCGACATCGACGAGTGGCAATCGCACATGCAGGCCAAGGCGATGGGTAGCGGAAGAATCTACCTGTACGCCCCCGCCCTCGCGGAAAACGGCAAACTCACCGGCGTGGAGATGGTCAGCTCCGTGCAGGATGCCATACAAGTCAGCCTGTCACGCCAAACCGGCGACAAGTCGATCGCGGTGATCCCCGAGGGACCTTATGTGATCCCGGTTTACATCGAAGAAGCGGCCGCATCGGCGACTGCCGGATAAACTGGAACTGCTCTACGTCAAGCGGAGCGGCTTGTCCTCAAGCCGCGGGACTTCGAATCGGCGGAAGTCTGCCCGAACTGGTTACACGTCGCCCGGTTTCCCTGGCTCCAATCGTGCATTTTCATCGAGGATCACCATACTTCCCGCAGTTCCGGCGGAACTGCTCTACTGATCCGGCGCGCCTTTGGTCTGGAAGCGAATTACCGTCGAAGATCACCATGCCTCCCGCGGGTGGAGAACCGCCATCTTGGGTACAGGTGCTCTACCGGACGTAAATGGTTACGGTCAGGTACCCAGAATTGTCCGTAAAG
>JAKORQ010000422.1 GCA_029777755.1 Planctomycetota bacterium | reverse complement strand
CTGGGCGTCGTCAGCCTTCTGGGCCGTCGCATCGGTCGGCCAGAGCGCGCAACCAATTACCAGGCAGAAGCACAGCAACCACAGCAGATAGATTCGGTTTGTCTTCATAGCAGGTGAGCCGATGATAGTTGGCCAGGCAACCCTTGTTAACCTTCAGACTCTTCTGACGCCTCACTTCCCAGGTAAGCGGCCTTGACCTGCGGGCTGTTAAGCAGGTTGCTGGCCGAGTCCTGAAGTATGATCTGACCTGTCTGCAGCACGTACCCGCGATCGGCGATCTGCAGCGCCATGTGGGCGTTTTGCTCCACCAGCAGGATGGTCACACCTTCTTCATTGATCTGGCGGATGATCTGGAAGATCTTGCGCACGATGATGGGCGCCAGCCCCAGCGACGGCTCATCGAGCAGCAGCAGTGAAGGCTTTGCCATCAGCGCCCGGCCAATCGCCAGCATCTGCTGTTCGCCGCCGGAGAGTGTCCCGGACGGTTGATGTCGCCGCTTGTCCAGCACGGGAAAAAGCTCGAAGACCCGCTCCATGCGGGCGGCGATCTGCTGGCGATCGGTCTGCTGGTACGCCCCCAGCAGCAGGTTCTCGCGCACCGTGAGGTTGGCGAACACCTGCCGGCCTTCAGGCGAGTGGGATAGCCCCATCATGACGATGCGGTGTGGCGCTATCCCGGCAATCTGTCTGTCGAGAAAGCTTATTTCGCCTCTTGCGGGCTTGAGCAAACCTGAGATGGTGCGAAGCAGGGTGGTCTTACCCGCGCCGTTGGCCCCGATGAGGGTGACGATCTCGCCTTTCCTGACATCCAGCGAAACGTCGCGGATGGCCTGTATGGCTCCGTACGAAACGCAGAGGTTGCGAATGGAAAGAATCGTCATGCTCCTTCACCCAGGTAAGCCTCGATCACCTTCGGATTGGTGCGTATCTCGGCGGGCGTGCCCACCGCGATCGTCTGCCCGTGATCCAGTACAGTGATGCGCTCCGCCAGCGACATCACCAGTTTCATGTCATGCTCTATCAGCCAGATGCCGATGCCAAACTCGTCGCGGATTCTTCGAATCAACTGTGCCAGCTCGATCTTTTCCCGGGGATTCATGCCGGCCGCCGGCTCGTCGAGACAGAGCACCTTTGGATCGGTCGCCAGTGCCCGCGCTATCTCCAGCCTGCGCTGCAGTCCATAGGGAAGCGAGCCCGCCCTGGTGTCGGCCAGTTCCTCCAGCCCCAGGTACTTCAGGAGGTGCATGGCCTTCTCTCGATGCGCACGCTCCTCGGCAAGGTGCTTTCTTGTCCGCAGCAGAGTTGCCCAGAAGCCATGGGTGACATCCTGGTTGAAGCCGACCAGCACGTTCTGCAGCACTGTCAGCGAGGCAAACAGGCGTATGTTCTGGAACGTGCGCGCAAGGCCAGCCTGATTGATCCGCCAGGTTGGCTCACCCGCGATGCTTCGCCCGTCGAGGCGTATGTCGCCGTCGGAGGGGCGATACACTCCCGTAACGACGTTGAATGCAGTCGTCTTGCCGGCGCCGTTGGGGCCGATCAGCGCGATCAACTCGTGCTGCTCCATCGTGAGGCTGAAAGAGCTAAGCGCCTTCAATCCGCCGAACTTCACAGAGATGCTATCTACTTCAAGAAGCGGCATTGGCATTGCTCCTTCCGCCCAGGAGAAGCTCGCGATTGCCAAGCAAGCCATTGGGCCGCACCAGCATCAGCGTGATAAGCAACAGGCTGTAGACGATCATGCGGTATTCCTCGAAGCCGCGCAACTGCTCCGGCAGCCATGTGAGGATGACCGCGACGAGGATCGTGCCAGTGATGCTTCCAGCCCCTGCGAGGGTGACAATCACCACCAACTCGACCGACTGCATGAAGTCATAGTAGCTGGGGCTGACGTAACCCTCGTACTGTGCCAGGGCGGCCCCGGCCGTGCCGGCGAAGAACGCCCCAACAACAAATGCCAGCACCTTGCTGCGGGCGGGGTTGATCCCCAGCGATCCGGCTGCGATCTCATCCTCGCGAACCGCCAACATCGCCCGACCGCGTGCCGAGTGAACGATTCGCCAGACACAGACCACCGTTACTATCGCCAGTCCATATACCCACGCGAAGCTGTCCACCACCGGCACATCGATAAGCGCCAGTGCTCCGCCCAGTGCCGGGGTCGACTGGGCGATCACCCGCACAATCTCAGCGAATCCCAGCGTGGCAATGGCGAGGTAGTCTCCGCGCAGACGCAGCGCCGGCACTCCCACCAGCAGGCCCGCACCGGCCGCCATCAGCCCGGCGAACAACAGGTGTATCAGGTAACACGCCGGGTTGGAGACTGACGCGGGGATTGCTTGCGAGAATCTGTCACCAACGGGCAGGAGCCACTCCATCAGGTTCACGTAGATCTGCTGGACCATCAGGGTTCCTCGTGACCAGATTTGCCAGCCGGCCGCAGTGTCGGCCGCCATGGCAAAATCCAGTATTGCCCAAACGCCCAGCCCAAGCGCCAGAACGACCGGGGCGGGAGCCCAAAACCTGCGGGGAAGAAGCAACAACCGATAGATCAGGTAGATAGCCGCACTGGCCGCCAGGATCGCGCTGAACAACGCGATATAGAAGCCGAGTACAGACAGTGGTCTGGAAAGCTGCTGCGAGAACTCCCTCGCCGGGTAGGCGGCCGCGTAGGCTCCGATTGCCATGAAACCGGCATGCCCGAGCGAAAACTGCCCGGAGATACCATTGATAAGTTGCAGGGAAACGGCGGCGGTGATGCGGATACCGATCAGCATGATGATGCGCACCACGTAATCGTCCAGCCAGCCGGATCGCTGGATGATCCATTCACCCGGCCAGAGCATCACCAGGGCCGCTATCACCAGCCAGTTGGCAGAGAATATCGAGTCAGACTTTTTCATGCAGTGTCTGGCCCAACAGGCCCGATGGTCTGAGCAGAAGCATGATGATCAGAACCACAAATGCAACGGCATCCTTGTATTGCGACCCACCCTCAAGCCCGCCCACCAACGTCTCCACCATCCCCAGGAGCAGGCCGCCCAGCACCGCGCCATGGATGCTGCCGATTCCACCCAGCACGGCCGCCACAAATGCCTTGATCCCCGGCATCAGTCCCATCAGCGGATGAACGTTGGGGTACTTGCAGGCCCAAAGGACGCCGGCGACGGCGGCCAGCATCGACCCGACGACAAACGTCAGGCTGATGGCACGATTGGCGTTGATCCCCATGAGGGCCGCGGTATCGGAGTTGTACGAGACCGCGCGGATCGCCATGCCCACCTTGGTGAACTTGATCATGGCGCTTAGCGCGATGGTCAGGACCACCGTCACACCAACCACCAAAACGTCGATCCAGAAGATCAGCAGGTCACCCACGATGGCGATGGAATCAACCCAGGGGAGAATTGGGGGAAATGCGCGGGCGTTGGGCCCGAAAATGGCTTTGTGCTGGAAGCTGTACTCAAGGAAAAGCGAGACGCCGATGGCGGTGATCAATACCGTGAGCCTCGGCCTGCCGCGCAGGGGGCGATATGCCAGCAGTTCAATCACAAACCCCAGCACTCCGCACACCAGCATGGCGCAGATGAGCACCAGAAAAAAGGCGAGTGTCGAGGGCTCGCCATCCTTCAGGTATACGTTAGCGACGTACAGGCCTGTTACCGCGCCGACCATGAAGACATCGCCATGGGCGAAGTTGATGAAGCGCAGCACCCCATAGACCATCGTGTAGCCGATCGCGACAAGCGCGTAGATCGCCCCGAGCGACAGCCCGTTGATGAGTTGCTGCAGCAGCTCAATCATGAATTCTTCTTTAGTCTACCGTGACTGCCTTCTGGAAGCGGAACTGCCGATCCTTGATCGCGATCACCACAATTGGCTTGTCGGCATTCCGGTCGGCGTTGATGGTAATGGTACCGGAAGCCGCCGGGAAGTTCCTTGTCGCGGCCAGGGCATCACGAATAGCCTTTCCATCGGTTGACCCGGCACGCGATATCGCATCGGCCAGGATTCTCATCGCGTCATACCCCAAGATCGCCAGGCCATCGGGTACCCGTCCGTAGCGATTCTTGTAAGCCGCGACAAACGCCTGCACCTCTTCGCGCGTATCCTCGGGCGAGTAGTGGTTGGTGAAGTAGCTGTTGTTGGCGGCATCGCCCGCGAGCTCAATGGTTTTCTCCGAGTCCCAACCGTCGCTGCCCAGCAGCGGAACATCCAGCCCCATGCTGCGTGCCTGACGGCAAATGGGGCCAATCTCGCTGTAATAGCCGGGGGCGTAGATGGCGTCCGGGCGGAGGCGGCGGAAGCGAGTGAGCTGGCCGCGGAAATCAGGATCGCCGGTGGAGTAGCTCAGGTCAGCCACGATTTCGGCGCCATGCTCCCTGGCGTACTTGATGAACGAGTCGCGCAGACCAATGCTGTAGGGATCCTTCATGTTGTACAGCACCGCGATGCGCTTCGCGCCCAGGTCATCGATGGCGAACTTCGCCATCGCCGTTCCCTGCTGCTCGTCGGTGTAGCAGGTGCGGAAGACGTAGTCTCCCTGTTGAGTCACCTGGATGTTGGTGGCGGTGGGAGTGAGCATGGGGATGCCGGCCGCCTGGGCAACCGGGGCGGCGGCGAGGCTGGCGCCGCTGGTGACGTCGCCGATGATGGCGACCACATTGTCGCGCTTGATGAGCTTCTCAAAGACGGTCTTGGCCTGATCCGCGCGCGACTGGTTGTCCTCGATGATGAGCTGAATCTTCTGGCCCAGGACGCCGCCGGAGGCGTTGATCTCGTCGGCGGCCATTATCACGGCCTCGCGCACGGAATTGCCATAGCTGGCCAGGTCGGCCGACAGGGGAGTGCTCACGCCAATACGAATCTTATTCTGCCCCAGCGCTACCGCGCCAAGGAGCAATGCAAGACAGCATACGAGTTGTGGAATTCCCAGAAGACGCACGCCTTAAGCTCCTTTTGTCTGATACCGGCCGGGATCGAATCATATCCGGCGGGCTCAGTTTTTTTCAAAGGATGTGGCGGCATTCTTCTTGCATAAATATGCTTTTCTGGCCGCCGCGTACTCCTCGGCCGAGCCGTATTCAGCGGCGGAGGTCAGTTCGTCGGGCACCTCCGGCTGACGCCACCAGGGTTGCGCTGCGCCGGGGCAGGTCTCACGGTGGAGCTTCTTGAGCAGCGGCACGCACCACCCGCACCCCGTTCCGGCCGACAGGCATTCGGAAATCTGCGAAGGGTACGTCGGTTTCTGGTTACGGCAGAAGTTGACGATCTTCCGTTTCGTCACATGGAAGCAGTAGCAGACCTGATCGTCATCTTTTATTGCCATGGATGATTCTATTCCCTGTACCCGGCCCGGGCCGCCAGGTGCATGCAGAAGGATCGATATTCCTCCTCAAGCTTGCTGAGTTTCGTCCCCAGGTAGTGTTCCATCTGCGCCAGGGAGAGATTGGGGTGCCAGTCACGCGGCTTGAGGGAGGCGAAGATGGCCGGGCGGTAGACAGTGCCCCTGGCCAGGTCGGCAAAGTATCGCTGCATGGCCGGGCGATATGGTGAGTTATCGTCGAGCAGGAACTTTGCCATCGCCCAATTCTGGGCGTAGTAGGTGTCGACGCGCTCGCGGGGCATGTGAATCGCGTCACCGGCGTGGAGGGCAAGCAACTCGGCCATGCTCCAGAGCCGGCCGGATTCCAGGGCCTTTCGCAATGCCTTCTCGCGTGACGGGCTGCTGTTGCGCTGCCATCTCGGGATGCCGCCGACCCATTCGATAGTCTCGAACATGCAGCCAATGCCCTCCTCAAGGGATGGGGGCATG
>JAKORQ010000004.1 GCA_029777755.1 Planctomycetota bacterium | reverse complement strand
GGCATTACCTGATGGCCGCCAGCCTGCTGGTGGTCGCCCCGGTCATCATCCTGTTCTTCCTGGCGCAGAAGACCTTTATCCAGGGCATCGCCACTACCGGCATGAAGGGATAGCTCACAGCCGGCGGCGAAGGATCAGTACCGCGCCGGCCAGCAGCCCCACTCCCGCCAGGCCAAACGGCACAACCAGCGAGACAAATCGCTTCTTCAGCAGGTCCCTGGCAGGCATGTCTTGCCCCGGCATGATTATGCGCCCACCTGAGTCTTGCGCGATCTGCTTGAGTCTTCCCATGTTGACGCCGATGGCGGCAAATTCGCGGGGATATCGCGGCGAGAATGTCCGTCGGGCGATAATCCTGTCTCCATCCAGGACGACCGCATGTCCGCCGGTGGAGATATCGGGGAGCTGGGCCTCGTGTCGGCCGGGGGCGGTCGGATGCAGCGAGATCTCCGTTTCGCCGGCAGGAGTGGCGAAACGCACGCGCGGGAGATTGGCGGCAGCGCCTTCGAGGATCAGGCGGTCACCTTCCCAGCGCAGGCTGTAGCGGTCGTCCGACGGCTCGCGTTCCATCGCCTCGATCAGCAATGCCATCGCATCCGGGGGAAGCGGACAGGCGGTGGCGGCGACTGTCCCCAGTCCGACCTGCCATCGGGCCGCCATCGGCCAGTCGCCAGCCCGCGCGAAGACCCTTGCCTCATCCCGAGAAAACGCCTGGTTGTAGCCGCGCACGGGGATGATCCCATGCCGCAACGGGTCGGAGGTGGCGACCTGCAAAGACTCATCCCGCCAGCGCGAGGGCGCCAGCTTTTCTGCCAGCTCGGCCGACCTTGATGCCCACAGGCGCGTGTCGATCTCCATCAGTGCCATGCCGCCGCTGGCGTCGGCCAGTTGCTCAAGAAGCCGCTTTCCCCGTCCATCGGAGAGCATCAGGCAGCTCACACGGATCTCGCGTCCGCGAAACCGCTCGGCCATATCCCCCGGCCGGGCCATCTCCACCTCCGCATCACTGAGCAGGATCAGCTCTTGTTTTCCCGGCGGCATCGCCAGCACTGCCTCAAGAGCGCGATCAAGGTTGGTCGGCCCTCGCGGGATGAAGTTAGGGGGAGGCGTGAGGTCCACCTCCTTTGCCGTCCCGGCCGATACCCAGCGTGGGTCAGTGGAGAATAACCCTATCCGCACTACGTCGGCCGGTGGCAGGGAATCGAGCAGTTCATTGGCGGCCGCCAGTGCAGCGGCGAATTTCATCTGCCCCGACTCAACCTGCGCCATCGACCCTGATGCATCCAGCAGGATGATCCATTCGCGGGAGGCCGTCGGGGGATCGGGCGAGAGCGGGCTAATCTCCGCCAGCATCGTCAGCCGAAGTTTCGTCCAGCCGTCATCCTGACCGGCGATGATGAGGCTCCCGCCCAGATTCCTCACCCACGAGGCTATCGCCTGCTGCTGACGGGGATTCAGCTCGGCCGCCCGCCGCGAATCCAGCAGCAGGATCGAGCAGGATGCCAGTTGGCCGGCATGCTCGGGGATATCCCCGGGCGCGATCTCATCCAGATCGCTTGATGGCACGCCGCAACTCCAGCGCATCACACCCATCGGCGGCTGCGGCAGCAGTGTCATGGAGTCGTTCTCCGGCCAGGCGTCACCGGCATCGAGCGACACGGTGATTGGCCCATCGATATCGCCGAGAGGGATGCGATATCGCCCGGGCGGAATGGCGATCTCCTTTCCAGCATAGCGCAGGACGTGTTTGT
>JAKORQ010000421.1 GCA_029777755.1 Planctomycetota bacterium | reverse complement strand
TGCAGCGGGTGCATCGCATCCAGAACCGCAATACCCAGGATCGCATTGGGTACTGTCTGGATGTTCTCGACCTCTTCCTGGCCAAGGCTGTGGCGGCACGGGAGAAGGATCGGGAGTTCTGCATCGCGCTGCTGCAGTACGGCTACGTGAAGCTGGAAGCCGTTCTGGGGCTTGTGGGCAACATGCCCTTACCGAGGAGAAGAAGATGAAGAAAACCCTGTTTCAGCTCGCCGCGATCGCAGTCTCGATCTCGGTGCTGGCCGGCTGCGCTGGCTACGACCAATGGGCCGAGAGCATGAACCGCAAAATGAACGCCGGCTGGACGGAGATGCTGTACGGCAAGCAGACCGTGGACGCCTCGGCGCTGCCCAAGGGCATGACGGTCAATCTCTCTTACGGCAAGGGCGAGGGCAGCGGCATCCCCGGCCCCGCCGCATCGAAGTTCTACGACAAGCTGCTTGGTGACGTGACTTACACCAAGAGCTGCAAGAACATGCTGATGTTCAACGCGGGCATGTTCAACGATGCCGGTAGTCTGATCCGCACCGAGCCCATCGTGGTCGGCCCATACACGGCAGGCACGAAGGCGCTCATCAGCAAGGACGTGATCGCCGACCCGCAGATGCAGAAGTCCAATCAGGTCACAAAGCTGGTGCTCTCCAGCGCCAAGTGCATCTGATGGCCGACTCCATGCAGGCCGTGGCGATCCGGTCTGTGATCGCTTCCCTGACGGATGCCGCCATGTGCGGCGACTGGCAGGGAAGCGATGCGGCTTCGGTGTTGCGGGTGATGGGCCGCAACCCGCTGCAAGCGCGGGATGTGCCCGTGGCGATGGAGATGATCGCCCTGCTCCAGCATTTCGCTACCCGACTCGACGTGCGCGATGTGCCTGGGCTGGGCGAGGAAGGCAAGGAAGATGTGGAGCTGGCCCCAGGCATCGTGTGGGGTGGCTCCAAGCTGCTTGTGCTGCTAAATGTTCCTGCGGGCGCCTTCGAGGACATAGCGCACTGGGTTGCCGACAGCCTGCCAAGCGCCAAGATCAAAGCGATGCCCGGTGTGCTCGCCCTGCCCTTCACCATCGAGAGCACTGGCGAGGGCGATGAGGCCCAGGCTGTGCTCTTTCCCGATTAGGTGGCCGTGTTCTATCCACACGGGCGGCAGGAGCATGCGTTCCCGATCCTGGCCTTGCGCTCCGTCCTGTCGAACGATGCGTTTGGCGGTGACTGGGTGGACGCCGCCGTGGGCCGCATGGGCTTCTACGGCTTACCTCGCAAGCTCGCTGAGCATTTCGTGGCAAGAGGCATGGAGCCTCTGTAGCGGGCTTGTTATTGGTGCGTGATAATTAGACGTACCTAGTGATGCTTGAAGGGTGAGCGATGGACAACGATTTGGAGGTCACGCGCGATGCCGCCGCTTGGCCGACCGCAGATTGAACAAAATCCGGTGCTTCTAGCTCAAACCCTGCTCAACTCATGTCTGCCGCATCCCTGATTGCCACCCACATGAATGCGCCTTACGGCAAAATCGTAAG
>JAKORQ010000420.1 GCA_029777755.1 Planctomycetota bacterium | reverse complement strand
GGGGGGCGCTGTTCGCAGGCAAATAAACCGCCTGCCCCTTTAGCGGCATTACAACTGCGCTGTCACGAGGCTGGCCAGCTCGGAGCGTTCGCTCTTCATCAGCGTGACATGGCCGACCAGCTGCTGGCCCTTGAGTCGCTCCACCAGGTACGACAGTCCATTGGATGAGCTGTCCAGGTACGGGTTGTCGATCTGGGTGGCGTCGCCGGTCAGGATCAGCTTGGTGCCATCCGCCACGCGGCTGGCGATGGTCTTCACCTCATGCGGCGTGAGGTTCTGCGCTTCATCGACGATCATGTACTGGTGCGGGATGGATCGCCCGCGGATGTAGGTCAGCGGCTCCAGCACGATCTGGCCGTCATCCAGCAGTTGCTGGATGCGCTGCTCGACCGTGGAAGTGGTCTGGTGGGCAGGCACGCCGTTGTCGGTGTGCAGCCGATTGGACAGCAGGTAGGCAACGTTGTCGAAAATCGGCTGCATCCATGCGGTGAGCTTTTCGTCCTTGCCGCCGGGCAGATAGCCGATATCGCGGCCAAGGGGCATGATCGGGCGGGCCGCCAGTAGCTTCTGGTATACCTGCTCGTTGAGCACCTTGGTAAGCCCGGCCGCCAGCGCCAGCAGCGTCTTGCCCGTCCCGGCGTTGCCGATGAGCGAGACAAGGCGAACGGAGTCATCCAGCAGCAGGTCAAGGGCCATCGTCTGCTGCAGGTTTCGCGGCATGATGCCAAAAACCGGGCCGCGCCTCGGGCGGATCGGGGTGAGCAGTTTCTCCTTGCGGCAACGTGCCAGGGCCGTGTGGTTTGCGTCCTTCTCTTTGCGCAGCAGGACAAACTCATTGATCAGCAGGTCGGGGATATCCACCTCCAGGCGCTTCTCGGCGAAGAGCTGCGAGATGGCTTCCGGTGGGACGCTCAGCTCGCGCCAGCCTCGATGCAGCCGCTCGAAGTCCACCTTCTGCGCCTCGAAGTCCTCGGTATGGATACCCAGGGCGTCGCTCTTGATGCGGGCGTTAATGTCCTTGGAGACAAAGACAGTGCGCTTGCCCTCCTTCATCAGCTCGTATGCAACAGAGATGATGCGGTTGTCGGCGGTGTCGTCGCGCAGCCCGGGGCTCAGCTTGATGTCATGCTGAAACACCACGCGGACGCGGCCGGAGGTTTCCGGGATGTCGACGCCCTCTGACAGGTTGCCCATGGTGCGGAAGCGATCGAGGTGGCGGATCACAGTGCGGGCATTTCGTCCAAGGTCGTCGGTGAGCGACTTAAAGCTGTCCAACTCCTCGATGACATCGAAGGGGATGACCACTTCATTGTCGGCAAACATGAAGATGGCATTGGGGTTGTGGAGCAGAACGTTGGTATCAACCACGAAGTACTTGGAATGTTCGTTCATATGACGGCGAGCAGCAGCAAAAAACACTCATGTTGCAGAGTCGCCGGCAAGTTGCCCCATGGGATCGGGGCGGCAAGTCGGGCTCCGCGGAAACCGTCCGCAGCGCACGCCGATTCATCCTGCATATCGATGCATCGAGGTGCTCCTGCCCCAATTAGTAGCGGTCCGGTTTGTCCACTTCAAGAAATTGCCTGCGATTTCCGCCGGGTCGTGTGAGCTGCTGACGCATGGCAGATCATCCGGCTCAATCCTGCCCGGCGGCGGGAGCCTCGGCCGGCGCCGGCTCAGGAGTTTCCTGGATGGTGATGGTGTTGATCCGGTCACCCTGGCGGATGGCGTTGACCACATCCTGGCCTTCGATGGTCTGGCCGAAGACGGTGTGCTTGCCGTCCAACCAGTCGGTGACAACGTGGGTGATGAAGAACTGGCTGCCGTTGGTGTTGGGACCGGCGTTGGCCATCGAGAGGCTGCCGACCTTGTGGCGCGGCTTACCGGGGCCGACTTCGTCCTCGAAGGTGTATCCTGGGCCGCCTCGCCCGGTTCCGGTGGGGTCGCCGCCCTGGATCATGAAGTTGGGGATCACGCGATGGAAGACGGTGTCATCGTAAAAACCCTCGCGTGCGAGGAAGACGAAGTTGTTCACTGTCCTCGGGGCATCCTTGGGAAATAGCTGCACGACGATCTTGCCGCGAGTGGTGTCGATGGTGGCGATGTATTCGTGATCCGGGTTGATGGTCATCGGCGGGGCAGCGCTGTATCTCTTGCACGCCGGGCCGGTGGTGGAGACGGTAACCGATGGCTTGGATTCCTCGGCCGCCATCGCCTCGCTCTCAGGTTGATCGGCCGTGATGAAAAAGTAGCCGAAGAAGGCAATCATCAAGCCGAAGACGACCAGGGCGATCAGGTTTCCTCGAGGCCTATATCATCTCCTTCAAGCTCAAAGGCGTGGAAGTATAAATAGGCTGGCGGTACGTGCCTAGACGGCCGACGCCAGGGCGCGTTGGAACTCTGAGAACGCCTGCTGGCCGAAGCATACCAGGTAGACCTTCCTGGGCTTGTCGTGATCCTTCAGGAAGGATTTCACCGTTCTCACGGCCACGTCGGCCGCGAGGTCCATGGGATAGCCATAGACTCCGGTGGAAATCGCTGGGAATGCGACGGTCCTGCAGTCGTTTGCGCCGGCAATCTCAAGGGAACGGCGGTAGCAGGATTCCAGCAGCTTTTCCTCCCCGCGCGTGCCGCCGCACCATACCGGTCCGACGGTGTGTATGACGTACTTGGCTGGCAGGTTGTAGCCGCGGGTCAGCTTGGCATCGCCGGTCTGGCATCCACCGAGGGTGCGACATTCCTCAAGCAATCCGGGGCCGGCTGCGCGATGGATCGCGCCATCCACGCCGCCGCCACCGAGCAGTGATGAATTGGCAGCATTGACGATGGCGTCAACCTGGAGCTTGGTGATATCGCCCTCGATGACTTCGATTCGGCCATCCATCGCAGATCACGCTATTGATTGGTGTGAGGCTGCGGATCGATCGGCTTGCCGGTGTAGGGGTCAAACTTATAGGCCTGCTGGCCGGCGGGCGGGTTGGAAGGGAGCTTCTCAGGCTCATCACTGGCCACGGATTTGATCTCCGCGTCAACTTCCTTGATGCCACGTTTGAACTCGGTGATGCCCTTGCCAAGGCTGCGCGCGAGTTCGGGAATCCTCTTGCCGCCGAAGAACAGGAGGACAACCACCAGGATAAAGATCCATTCAGTCGGAGAGATCCCAAACATTCGCAGTTTCCTTTCGCCGGTGATTATAGCATGGGACCATCCGGAAATCGCATCTGCGCAAGAAACTGGTTGAGGTTTGTGAGGTAAGTGCATAGTCAGCGGCGATGCAGGACATGCGCGCGGTGCAGTAAGAAGGCTTGCCAGCTCGGATTACCTATGCGCAGAGCTGTTGTGCAATTGAGCGACAGCCAGTGCATTAGCTCGGGCAATGTATGGCCATGGCAATGAGCTGGTGTACCGGGTGGGTCGTGAGGGACCCACCTCGTAGCAACCTGTGATCATTGCCGCGTTGGCCTGGCGGTCTATAATCCATATCCGATGAAAATCACCGTGAACGGCGATACTCGCGAAGTCGCCCCCGACACAACTGTCACCAGCCTGCTCGAACAGCTCAAGTTACAGCCAAGGAACGTTGCGGTTGAGCTTAACAGGAGGCTGTTGCGCTCAGATCGCTATGACACAGTCCTCGCCGAGGGTGATAGCGTGGAGATCGTGACATTCGTGGGCGGTGGGTGAAAGGAAGAAAAATGGGCCTGAAGATTGGGAAGTTCGAGTTTGAGAATCGGCTGTTTGTCGGCACCGGCAAGTATAGCAGCTACGAGGTCATGCAGCAGGCGCTGGCGGAATCGGGCTGCGAAGTGGTAACGGTTGCCGTGCGCCGCGAGCGCCTGGTCGATGCGCAGGGCAGGTCGCTGCTCGATTTTCTCGATCTGAAGAAATACACGATCCTGCCGAACACGGCCGGGTGTTTCTCGGCCGAGGATGCCATTCGCGTGGCACTGCTTGGCCGGGAACTGCTGGAGAAGCAGGGCAACCCCGGCGCAGGTTGGGTAAAGCTTGAGGTGCTGGGCGACAAGAAGACGCTGCTGCCCGACCCGATCGGCACCATCGAGGCCACCAAGGAGCTCGTGAAGGAAGGCTTCACCGTGCTGGCCTACACCAGCGACGACCCGCGCTCGGCTGTTCGCCTGAAGGAGGCGGGTGCCGCATCGGTGATGCCGGCCGGCAGCCCGATTGGCTCGGGGCAGGGCGTGCTCAATCCCCTGAATATCTCGCTGTGCCTGGAGCTGCTCAAGGAAGGCGATCCGCAATTTCCGGTTATCGTGGATGCCGGCGTCGGCACGGCCAGCGACGTCTCCATCGCCATGGAACTCGGCGCGGATGGCGTCCTGCTCAACACCGGTATCGCCCATGCGAAGGACCCGGTGCGGATGGCCCGTGCGATGAAGCACGCTCTTGAGGCGGGGCGACTGGCGTACCAGTCAGGGAGAATCCCCAAGCGCCGCTACGCCACGGCGTCTAGCCCGTTTGAGGGTGTGATCAGCTACATCCCCGGCGAGTGATCCGCGCAGGCGGATGACCGTTGCCAGCGAGTCGATAGAAGCGGAGCCGATGATGATCCTGTGTGTGGGCACCACGCCGACCGTGCAGCGCTCGATGACGTTCCCGTCGCTCCAGATTGATGAGGTCAATCGCGCGACCGAGGTGCTGGAGACGGCCGCGGGCAAGAGCATCAACGTCGCCCGCGTGCTGCACCTGTTGGGCTATGAGTGCCTGGCCACGGGATTTATCGGCGGCGACAGCGGCGATTTCATCGCCGGCGAGATGAACCGTGAAGGCATCCCCAACCAGTTCATCCGCGTGCCGTTTCGTACCCGCACCTGTACCACGGTGATCGATCGCGCCGCCGGCACAACCACTGAGCTGGTCGAGGAGTCAAAGCCGGTCGAGCCGTGCTACTGGCGGGAACTGCTTTCGTTCATTGAGAAGCAAGCCAGGGGATGCAGGGCGATGGTACTCTCCGGCGGTCTGCCGCCGCAGTCGCCCCAGGGTTTCTATGCGGATTGCTGCCGTATCGCCCAGGAGGCGGGTGTCCCGGTGATCATGGATGCCCGCGGCGAGTCGCTGGCGCGGGCGATGCAGTATCGGCCGGTGATGGTCAAGCCAAATCGGTCGGAACTGGCCAGCACGTTTGGCTTTGACGTGGACAGCGACGAGCATCTTTGCGAGTCGATCGGCAGGCTGCTGCAACTCGGTACACACTGTGCCCTAATCACCATGGGGGCCAAGGGGGCGGTGTTTGCCGATGGCAATGAATTGCTGCTGATGGCTGC
>JAKORQ010000419.1 GCA_029777755.1 Planctomycetota bacterium | reverse complement strand
ATCCCATATGCTCGCGGTCGAGAAACCTCCGCCGAGCGCGTGGTCTGACTAAACCAAAGGTGAAGATGACTAAGGTTCGCAACGACATTCGCAACGTCGCGATTATCGCCCACGTTGACCACGGCAAGACCACCATGGTGGATGCCCTGCTCAAGCAGAGCGGTAATTTCCGCGAGTCCCAGCTGGCCCAGGAGTGCATCCTCGACTCTAACCCGCTGGAACGCGAACGCGGAATCACCATCCTCGCCAAGAATGTGGCGATCACCTATCGCGCGCCGGATGGCCAGGACATCAAGATCAACCTGATCGATACCCCCGGCCACGCCGACTTCGGCGGCGAGGTGGAGCGCGTGCTGTCGATGGCCGATGGTTGCTTCCTGCTGGTTGATGCGGCCGAGGGGCCGATGCCGCAGACGCGCTTCGTGCTGAAGAAGGCGTTTGAGCACCAGTTGCGCCCGATCGTGGTGATCAACAAGATCGACCGCCAGGATGCCCGCGCGGATGAGGTACTCAATGAGGTGTTCGACCTGTTCGTCGAGCTGGGCGCCGATGAGGAGGCGCTGGACTTCCCGGTGATCTACGCCATCGGGCGTGATGGCGTGGCTTCCTGGAAGCTGGAGCAGCCGGGCACCAACATGAAGCCGGTGTTCGATGCAATCCTCCAGCGCGTACCGGCGCCGAAGGGCGATCCTGACGCTTCGCTGCAGATCCAGATCACCAGCATCCAATACAACGACTATGTGGGCCGAATCGGCGTTGGCCGAATCTACAACGGTGTAGTGAAGACCGGCCAGCAGGTGGCGATCATAAAGCGCGATGGCACGCGGATCACCAGCCGTGTCGGCCAGGTGCGCGTGTTTGATGGCTTTGGCACCAGGGATGTGGACCAGGCGGAGGCTGGCGACATCGTCGCGCTGGTGGGCCTGGAAAGCGTCGACATCATGGATAGCATCTGCGATGCGCAGAAGCCGAATCCGCTGCCGGCGCAGGAGATCGAGCCCCCGACGTTGACGATGATGTTCCGCGTGAACGATTCGCCGTTTGCCGGGCGCGATGGCAAGTTTGTCACCAGCCGCAATCTGCGCGAGCGGCTGTTCAAGGAACTTCAGAGCAACGTGGCGCTGCGGGTGGAAGAGACGGACAACAAGGATGCCTTCATGGTGTCCGGCCGCGGCCTGCTGCACCTGGGCGTGCTGATCGAGAACATGCGCCGCGAGGGATTTGAGCTGGCGATCAGCAAGCCGCATGTCATCCTCCGCAAGGATGAAGACGGCAACACACTGGAGCCGATCGAGTATCTGGTTGTCGACGTGCCCGAGAAGAACATGGGCAGCGTCATGGAACTGGTGGGCAACCGCAAGGGTGAGCTGGTGCGGATGGACAATCGCAACGGCCAGGTGCACCTGGAGTTCACTATTCCCGCCCGCGGGCTGATCGGCCTGCGAACGAGGATGCTGACGGCAACCCAGGGGCTGGCCATCATGCATCACAACTTCTATGAGTATGCCCCGACGCGTGGCGAGATTCCCGGCCGGGCAAACGGTGTGATGATCTCCAACTGCGGCGGCACTGTGAACGCCTATGCCCTGAACGGCCTGCAGGAGCGCGGCATCATGTTCGTCGAGCCGGGCGATCCGGTCTATGAGGGCCAGATCGTCGCCGAGAATGCGCGCGACAACGACATGGTGGTAAACCCGACCGCTGCCAAGAAACTGACCAATATCCGCACGACCGCGTCGGATGAGAACATCATCCTCAAGCCGGCTCGCAAGATGACGCTTGAGCAGGCGCTGGAGTACATCGAGGATGACGAGCTGGTTGAGGTAACGCCGAGTGCGATCCGCCTCCGCAAGGAACTTCTCACCGAGACCGAGCGGAAGAAGGCAAGCAAGCGCAAGGCTGCGGCCGCCGAGATGGTCGGCGCCCAATAGCCTGGTTTCTACAGAGTAGTAACTAAAAGAGCCTGGGATGATCTCCCAGGCTCTTTCTTCTTTCAAAGGATCGTGCCTTTACTCGATGTAGACGGTTGCGCCGCGCTGGATGCGGGGGAGTTCATGCTTGCGAGCCATGAGCTGCTCGAGGTTGGCCGCGAACTTCGAGCTGATCTCGATGACCGCGTCCACCTCGCCTTCCCCAGTTCTCGGGATCTCCACGCCGCACGCCTCCAGCCAGCGGGCGGCGCGGCGGATCTGGTCACGCCGACTCGTGGCGGGGGAGTCGTTCCCCTCCGCATTCTTCACCGGCGAAAACTCCTCGCCGCGCTGCGTCATGTAGACCAGCGGATTGTGCGACAGAGGCAGCACATCGAACATGAACATCTCCAGCTTGACGGCATTGGGCTGCTGCGGCTTCACCCGGCTGCCTTGCTCGTCGATGCAGGGGACCTTCTTCTCGGCCCGATGCCAGGGAAGTTTGAATTCGCCTGAGCCGATGCGCTCAACCAGATCGACGCGGAAGGCGTGGATGCCGATCGATGCCGATGAATACCGGAGCGAGCCATCAGGATTCGTCTGGGCGGCCAGTTCGCGCGGCATGTCGGAGTATTCCACCACCTGCAGCTTGCCATCCGCCATGGCGAACACTCCCACACGCTCCTCCGGCGATGCCTTGGGGATGGCCTTTGAGCTGATGTCAGATCCGGTCAGGTCATGCAGGCCCAGGAACTGCTCGTCTATGCAGTGCACCAGCGGGTTATCGACGAAAAAGAACGACAGGTGCTTGATGCCGCGCTTCTTCATGTCCTCCAGGGCGCCGGAGCGAACCATGGAGCGGTAGCAGTCGCCATTGCCGCCGGGGGAAAGCGCCAGTGAATCCTTCTCGGCCAGCAACATCTTCCCGTCGAAGGAAAACGCCGGCATCATGCCCTGCTGGAAGAAGAAGATGGCGGAGGGGTCGTAGCCGAAGTAATCGTGCTTCTTGAAGAATGCTCGCGTGGCGGCGTCGTTGGCTTCGCTGGTCATGATGTACCAGGGAATGGTCCTGCCGTAGTGACGCGAGTGTCCCAGCAACTGTTCGGCGAAGACCTGGAACAGTGGCTTTTTGCGAATGGGCGTAACCGGGTACTCTCCCTTGGGGCCATCGTGCCCGAGCCTTGTACCCTGACCGCCGGCCACCATGAGCGCGGCCACCTGGCCATTGCGCACCAGTTCCCGGCCGCGTTTGCGGGCATCCTCGTACAGCTTTCTCTGCTCGGGAGTTTGCGGGTCATGCGGCAGGGGAGTGGCCGGGTCGAAGCGGCTGGGGATCGGCGGCGTGTACTTGCCGGTGACGTACTTTGCAACCAGCCCGGGAATCTGGTCAAGGTCCAGCGCGGTGATCTGCTCAATCAACCGGCGCTGCCCGGCCTCATCCAGTTCCTGCCAGAAGCGCAGTACCGAGGACTGTCCGATAGAGGTAAGCCTGGCCGCTAGTTCCTGTGAGGTCATGTGTCCTCCGATCCCTTTGTAAAAGCCTGAACTCTAGAACGTCCTGATGCCCTCGGGCCCGAAGTAAATCCTAGTGCCCGAGTCGATCCGCGGGATCGCCGGGTTGCGCGCCTTGAGCTGCTCCGCGGTGGCGGCATACAGCGGAGAAATCTCAATGACCGCATCGATCTCGCCGGCCGCGTCGCGGGCGACTTCGATCCCTGCGGCCGCCAGCCAACGGGCTGCCCTGCGAATCTGGTCGCGCCGGCTGGTCGCCGGGGAGTCGCCGCCCTCCGCGTTCTTCACCGGGGAGAACTCCTCGCCACGCTCGGTGGTATAGACGATCGGATCCTTCGCCAGCGGGATGGCGTCGAAGACGAACTGCTCCAGCTTAATGGCATTGGGCGCATCGGGCTTGATGAGATTCCCCTGTTCGTCGATGTAGGGGACTTTCTTCACAGCGCGATGCCAGGGGAGCTGCAGATCGCCGCATTCGTTGAGACGCTCGATGAAGGTTCGCCGCAACACGTGTATGCCGATCGAGCCAGCGTTGAACTTGAGCGAGCCATCCGGGTTTGTCTGCGTGGCCAGTTCGTCCGGAAGATCGCTGTACTCGATCACCTGGAGCTTTCCGTCGGCTATGCAGAAGTTGCCGACCTTCTCCAGCGGGCCGGCCTTGCCGATGGTCTTTGAGCTCATCTCCGATCCGCTCAGGTCGTGCAGGCCGATGTAAATGGGGTCGATGCACTGCACGAGAGGGTTGTCGATCTGGAAATAGGAAAGATGCTCCACGCCGCGGCGCTGCATGTCATCAAGTGCGCCTGAACGCTTCAGGGCACGCAGGGATCCGCCGTGTCCATCAGGCGAGAGAGCCAGCGAGTCTTTCGCCGAGAGAAGAATCTGCCCCTCAGGCGAGAACGCCGGCATCATCCCCTGTTGGAAGAAGAAGACGTCGGCGCGCGGAAGACCGAAGAAATCGTGCTTCTCGAAGAACGCCCGAGTGGTTGCGTCGTTGGCCTGGCTGGTCATGATGTACCAGGGGATGGATCTCCCAACCGCGCGGGAGTGCGCCAGGATCTGCTCGGCAAAGACCTGGAACAGTGGTTTATTGGTCAGTGGGGTGACGGGGT
>JAKORQ010000418.1 GCA_029777755.1 Planctomycetota bacterium | reverse complement strand
TGCCAAGGTTCAGCAGCAGGCCGAGCCACAGCAGGGGCAGGGTGATGCTGTCCGGCAGCAACTGGGTGTCGAGGTCGATGAAGCACAGGGCGATCATGGACCACACGAAAATCAGTGCTCCGACGGCAGCCAGGCCATATCCGAAGTGCAGTGCCGTAAAGCCCGACAGTGCCGCGCAGAGGACTTCGATCAGCGGGTAGCGGGGGCTGATGGAGGCGCTACAGTGCCGGCAGCGGCCGCGAAGCAGGATGTAGCTGACCACCGGGATGTTCTCGAGGGCGCCGATGAGATGGCCGCAGTGGGGGCAGCGCGAGCGCGGGGTGGCGAGATTGAAGCGCTGCGGGCTGGCAGCGACGCCTTCGTCCTCGCCCCGCAGGCTCGCGGCTTCGGCCTGCCATTCGTGCTCCATCATCACCGGAAGGCGGTGAATGACGACGTTCAGGAAGCTTCCGATAAACAGGCCGAGCAGCGTGCAGGTCGCCACGAAGACAAGGGGATCCTGGAAAATTTGCATGGGTGAGGTGTGTGCCGGGCTTAGCCGACGACTGCGCCAAGCTTGAAAATCGGGAGGTACATGGCGACGACGAGGCCGCCAATCACCACGCCCAGGAAGACCATGATGACCGGCTCGAGGAGCTGACTCAGGCCGGCCACTGCATCGTCGACCTCGCGCTCGAAGAAGTCTGCGACCCGGCTGAGCATGGAGTCGAGCTGGCCCGATTCCTCGCCGATGGACACCATCTGGATCACCATGGTGGGGAAGACGAGGGTGTTCTGCATGGCGACAGTGAGGCTGGTGCCGGTGCTGACATCGGACTGGATCTGTTTGGTGGCGTTTTTGTAGACCACGTTGCCGGCTGCTCCACCAACGGAATCGAGCGCTTCGACGAGTGGAACGCCTGCCGCAAACATCGTGGACAGTGTGCGTGTCCAGCGGGCGATGGTCGCCTTGCGGATCACTTCACCAATAACCGGGAGCTGCAGGACCGCCCGGTCGACGGCCATCTGCATCGGTACCGAGTGTTTGTAGGTGTATGAAATCCCTGCGATGCTCGCGAATATGATGCCGAACGCGAAATACCAGTAGCTGACGAAAAAGTCCGATATCGCGATGACGAACATGGTCGGGGCCGGGAGGTCGGCTCCGAAGCTGCTGAAAACCTTTTTGAATTCGGGGACCACGAACAGCATCATCACCGAGACCACGAGGGCCGCCACCACGATCACGGCGATCGGGTAGAACATGGCCGACTTGATCTTGCTCTTGATGGCAAGGATCTTTTCCTTGTAGGTGGCGAGCCGGTCGAGCAGGGAGTCGAGGATACCGGCCTGCTCGCCTGCGGCCACAAGGTTGCAGAACAGGGCGTCAAAATGGTTCGGGTGACGGCGGAAGGCCTGGGACAGGTTGCTGCCGGTCTCGACGT
>JAKORQ010000417.1 GCA_029777755.1 Planctomycetota bacterium | reverse complement strand
CGTCGTTAAGGGAGTTCATTTCGTGGACATCAAGGACGCCGGTGACCCGGTGCAGTGCGCTTCCGCCTACTGCCAGGCCGGCGCTGATGAGCTGGCGATGCTCGACATCACCGCCACCGTGGAAGGAAGAGCCACCATGATCGAGGTGGTGCGCCGCGTGGCGGAGGTGACTACCGTTCCCCTCACCATCGGCGGGGGAATCTCCGACGTGGCGTCGGCGGCAGCCGTGCTTAACGCCGGCGCCAACAAGGTCTCCATCAGCAGCGCCGGCTTCCGCAAACCCAACCTCATCCCCGAGCTGATCAGGGAGTTCGGCGGCGATGCGGTAACGGTGGCCATCGATGTCGATCACAATCCCGCCCTGCCCTCCGGCTATGAGGTCTATATCGACGGCGGGCGCACGGCAACCGGTGTGGATGCCCTCGAATGGGCGAAGAAAGTCGACGGCTTTGGGGTGAAGACGATCCTGCCCACCAGCAAGAAGGGCGACGGCGCCCGATCCGGCTACGACCTGCCGGTGATCAAGGCGATGGCCCAGGCCACCAGTGCGGCCATCGTCGCTTCCGGCGGCGCTGGCCAGCTCGAGCACTTCAAGGAAGCGGTCGACGCCGGCGCCACCATCCTGCTGGCGGCTTCGGTCTTCCACTTCAACATCATTTCCATCCCCGAGCTGAAGAAATACCTGGCAGCACAGGGTGTGAATGTGCGCCTGAGCTGAAGGCGCAGCCGGCTAGTCTAGACCAGTTCCAGCGTCACCTGTTTGCCGAGTCGGCGCAGCACCTGCACCAGGTCGTCGACCAGTGACTTGCGCAGCGAAAGGTTCGGCGGTAAGTCCGGGCTCTGGTAGCTGTCGTTGATCCGCTGGCCCATGATTATGTGGATGTGGTCGGCCAGCGTCAGTTCACGGGCCAGCAAGATGTCGCCGCTTTCGCCCTGGGGGACGGCGGCCCCGTCGGCAGCCGACCGCAGAAGCTCCAGCGTCCTGCTCATGGTGAGGATCCCCTCGGTGAGCAGGTCGATTTCGCGCATGCGGGCGATGGGAGGGATCCCCGGCCGCATGGTGGACATGTCGGTTTCCGGCAGTTCGTCGAGGTATCTGCCCACGATGTTGCCGGTGGTGCCGCCGCAGACCACATGACGCCCGGGGCGAGCGAGGAAGCGCTGCACCACCGATTCATCGGTCTCCTCGTCCAGCGGCGGGCCGGTGAACAGCGACAGCATGCGCGATTGCCGGGCGGCGATGCCGACGATTGAGCAGTCGTCGCCGATCTGTCCGCCATACAGGTTCCAGACCTTGCGCATCACGCGGGAAATGGCCGCCCGCGATGGCCCGGCGAAGTGGCGCACCGACTGCTGCAGGTAGTTCGCCAGCGCCTCCCAGTTCCATTCCAGGTTATGGGTTCTGCCAAGCCCGGCGTGCAGTACGCCATCGCTTATCAGCGCGATGAAGTCGCCGGGGACGAGGGTATCGGACAGGACCGCGACCTGTCGGCCGAGGATGTCGCGCATCTGCCTGGGCGGATTGTGCACGCGTCCGCCGCGCAGCCAGATCACCCGGGGATTGTCGAAGTTGAAGATCTGAAAAACGCCGGTGTCGTGATCCACGATGGCGGCCGTGAATGTCGCATAGGCAAGCTGCCGCACCTGGCAGACCGGCAGCGTGCCCACCACCGTGCGCACCGTCTCGTCAATGGGAGCCTTGGCCGCCAGCATTTCCACGATGATGCGCGCGGTCAGGGTGGAGAGGATCCTGGCCTTGATGCCCGAACCCAGGCCGTCAGAGAGCACGGCGATACTCTGGTCCTCGCCGCGGCGAATCTGCACGGTATCGCCGCAAACCTCTTCGCCGGTGCGGATAAGCTGCTGGGAGAAGATGTCAACGTGGTAGGCCATTCGTCACGATCCGCGACTGCACGCTCTTGCCTGCAAGCGATGGCTGCTCCTTGATAAAGCGCTGCTCTACTATGGAAGACATTCCATGGACATAGTAAAGCCAGGCTTACCATGGACCGCAGGTCGGGCCGACCTGCTCCACTGCTAAAGCTCCTCCTTCTTGAGCATCTCCGAGAGGCGCAGCAGGTTCACCTTCACCTGCGCCGTGGTTTCGCCCAGCAGGCCGGCGATTTCCTGCGCCACCTTCATCTGCTTGTCCACCACCATGTCGACGTTGCGCAGCGTCTCCTCCTTGAGCTTGAGTAGTTGCTGCTTCTGCTTCCAGTCGTGGGTCATGTCCACCATGATGCAGGCCATGATCCCCTGGTTGCGGATGGCGAACATCACCTTGCGGACGTACAGGTCATAGCGGGGGTAGTATTTCTCCTTTCGCAGCGCCTCCTCCTGCTTCCACACCACCTCAAAGTCCTGCGGATCGTCCAGCACAACGCTCACATGCTGCTTGATGAGGTGCATCAGGTCTGTCTGGAACATCTCGCAAAAGGCGCTGTTGGCGATCTGGATCTTCAACTGGCGATCGACCACTACCAGACCGTTGGGATCGTAATCCCACAGCAATTCCCACACTGACTTGCCGGAAGAGTGCATCTACTAACCTCCGCAGAGCTGATCATACCGGCAATCTGGAGGAAGCACAGTTCCATCTGGTCGGCTAACATAGATGCAACATGAGTGACCAGGCTGCTGAGATTGAGTACCTCGAGGAGGAAACCGGCATCATCAGGACGGCAAGTGGCAAGATGGGCGATTCGCTGCTGGATGTCGCCCTGGGCAACAGGATCTACCTGGAGCACACCTGCGGCGGATCGTGCGCCTGCTCCACCTGCCATGTGCACGTGATCGAGGGAGAGGCATACCTCAGCGAAGCGGGCGATACCGAGCTGGATCAACTTGAGCTTGCGCCCGGATTCCGGCCGGATTCCCGACTGGCATGCCAGGCGATCATCATCAAGCCAGGGAAGATTCGCTGCGTCATTCCCCGGTGGAACCGAAATGCCGTGCGCGAGGGGCGTTAGTTGGCCCGTTCCCGCTCATTTCGCACAAACCCGGTGGGACGATAGCCGGCGAGGGTCACCGCCTGCATGAGGTCGGCCACACCAACCTGGCGGGGATCAAACAGAACCGATGCCTGGGCGCTGGGGAAATCCACTTCCACCTCATGCACGCCGGCGAGCCGCTTGAGGGACTTCTGGATCGTCTGCTCGCACCGGTGGCAATGCATGCCCTCAATTCGAATCACTGCCAGGTCATCTTTCTCACCTTCAACCGACATCCTTTATCCTCCGAAACTACGTCAGCGCCCACCATAGAATCATTGGTGAGTGAACGCAATCGCAATCTGACATTGCCTCCGGGTGATTTCAAAGTCTAAGCAGGGGCAATCATGTCGGTAAAGTCTTGACGTGACGTAAATTGCATTGCACACTCAACCTGCTTCAGGGCAAACTCCGAGGGTTGTCGGATGGCTATCGAGACCCAATGCGAGCACTGCGGATTCACCTACATCTCCAAGGACGAGATGGCAGGCAAGAAGGTCCGCTGCAGAAACTGCGGACAGATTTTTGCTATCCGCGCCCCTGCAATGGATGACCCCGGCGGCACGTCGGCCGGCCAGATCCCCTCAGATCCGGGCGATGAACCGTTCGCCGACCTCTCCCAAATCGAGCCCTCCGCTGAATCCCCCTACAACCCCAACCGCCTTGGCGAAACCCGAAGGATGCCGGTCGTCACCAAGTTCGAGAGCAACATGGAAGGTGGCGTGGGCTCGGCCAAGAGCTTCATGGAACGCACCGGCGACGCCGAGGCATTCGACCTGGCCGGCCCGCAACCCGGCGAACTGCGCAGGCCATCGCTCCCTTTCAGCTTCCCCTACGCGGGGGACCTGGATACCTGGCTGCCACGGCTGGTTCCCCTGCTGATGCTCTTCTGGTTCTTCAACACCATCTGGAACTGGCGGCCGGATCCTGAGACTGCCGACACCTACCCCACCTGGTCAGGGCTGATTCCCATCGGCCTGCTGCTGGCGTTGCTGCTGGTGGTATGGACGCCGATCTTCTCTGGCGCCATGGGCAGGGTGGCAGCCGCGATGAACTTCTGCCTTCCCCCCAAACGCGGGATTCGCGCGCTGTGCCTGGCGAGCGTGCCGTTTGGACTGGGTGGCGTTTTCTGGCTGGCCGGCGAGAGCACGGTCACCATGGGCATTGGCCTGTTCATAGGTGCGGCCATCACCGTGCCGGGGGCGTGGTTCTTCTACCGCCTGCGGGAAAATGAGATCGCGCATGCGGCCGTGGCGATGGTGCTGGCGACTGCAATATCGGCCGGCATCACCGTCGGCGCATTCGCCGGCGGAAACTACGTGCTGAACCAGATCCTCAACTCCACCGACAAGGGGGACCTGTTTACCCAAAGCCCGATGGGCCCGAACCTTCCCTGGGAAGCAGCGCCTGCGAAGGCAAGCGCTCCTGTCGCGACGAAAACACCCACCCCGCCTCCGCCGCCGACCACCAAGATCGTGCTGGCGCCGGAGGGGTCAGTGGCGCGTACAGAGGATCAGCCGCCGACAACTTCCGCCCCCGAGGAACCGCAGCCCGACGAGCAGCCAGGGGCACAGCAGCCGGCCGCCGCCGATGGCGGTGGCATCTTGAAAGAGGAGGCTCCCGAGACCCCGAATGTCGATACACTGCCCGCTGCCACTCCGCCGGCCGCGTCCGCCAGTCAGGAGCAGCGGAATGTCATCAAGCCTGATCACCCGATCTTCGCCAGCGGCCACTATCTGCCTGTCCAGCAGGCCATCACGGATGTCATCTACCCCATCGGCGAGAGCAACTTCTTCGCGGTAGTCAGCCCGACGGACGACCCGGAGATCCAGGAGGTCAGTCTCTACACCGTCCAGCCGTTTGCACGGGTGGCGCAGGCTCGCTTTGCCTCCACGGTGCAGGAGTCGGGCTATGCCCTGTCGCCAGATGGCAAGCTGCTGGTTCGCGTGACCCACTTCGGCGACGCGGCCTCGCTGCAGGTGTTCGACTTTGCCCAGAATCGAGTTACCGTCAACCAGCCCATGGGCGATAGAGGCTCCGAGCCCCGCCTGCGCGGGTTCCTCAGCAACACCACGATCCTCATGGAGTGGCGAAGCTCCCAGGCTGGCGAGCCATATACGCTCCGCTCACTGGACCTGGGCAACCTAAGGTGGCAGGTGTATGCACTCTCCAACGAGCGCCACGCGGAGACGATCGTGGCGATGCCGGACATGAGAAGCGTTGTGGCCGTCGGGGTGGACGCGGACAGCACCGTGACACTGCGCTTCTGGGAACCGGACAGGCGCGATGACAGGCGCAACAGGATGACCCGCGTGATGCTGATGGAGTTTCGCGGCGAGTTTTCCCTCTCCCCCACGGGAATCGCCGTGCGGCCTGATGGCCAGCGCATCGCCGTCACCTATGGCGACAATCGACAGCTTCAACTGCTGGTTTGCGAGCGCGACGACCGACGCGGGCCGGTGCTGAACCATATCTTCCCGGCACTTCCGCAGCGGGCCGACAGTCGCGGCAAACGCCCCCAGAACCGCCTGACATGGCTGCCCGGCGGCGATGTCGTGGTCTACGGGCAGTTCTGCATCGACACCGTCACCGGCGAGGTCCTGGGTGATATCGATATCGGGCCGATCATGCAGCAACAGCTCGTCAGCGACGAGATTCTGCACCTGGTCATCAGCACGCAACAGGGCCCGCGGGTATTGCAGGTCCAGCTTCGCGAGAACAGGGCGGGCGACGATGAGACGACTGACGCGCAACCCCAGGCGAATCGCCAAACCCAGCGGTAACGGTTAAGATGGCCGCCATGTCGATGACCTCGCGCTATGCTCTGTCGGTGATGTGCCGGGACAGCGTCGGCCTGGTTGCCCGGCTGACGGAATGCGTCTGTGGGCTGGGCGGTAACATCGAGGTACTGCACCAGGGCGTGCTACAGGGGTTCTTCGTGTTCATGCTGCTGGCGGAGTTTCCCGACGGGGTATCGGCGGACCAGGTTTGTGAGTCGATCGAGTCGGCCGGCATGCAGGGTGAGCTTGTGGTGAGCATCCTTCCGCGTGCGGAGAAGGTGGCTGCCCCGGCACAGACCGGCGAATCTTTCATCCTCACGGTGCTAAGCGAACGCGAGGACGTGGCCGGTATCCTGCGAAAGATTACCACCTACCTTTCCGACCACCGCATCAACATCGAAGGGCTGACCTGCGAGCCGATATCCGGGCGAAGCGTCATCACCGCCCGGCTGACCATCCCCTCGGCCGTCGACATCCGCAGTTGCCGCCTGGACCTGACGGAGATCCTCCAGCCGGACGACGTTTCACTTTCCCTGGTGCACGAGGACATCTTCGGCGCTACCAGCCGGATAGAGATGCCACTGCGAAAGATGGCGTAGATGCGATGATGGGGTCGTGCGATCTTCCGATTCAACACAAAGGCAAGAAGGCTCCAAGACACAAAGCCTTTGATGGATGAAGAGCGCAACACGCAATCGGTTCACATCGTTTCTTTTTCACCACGAAGAAACGAAGCGACGAAGCAGATCCAGAATCGGAACTACACAATCCTTCTAAACCGTTCTCTCCACCGACTTTTGCATCGCAATATCTGGTGTTTTCTGATTGAAACCGGCCCCTTGCAGGCTATTTTTTGTGTACCACGGGCATCGGCCGTGCCTGTGCGCAGCCTGTCGAGCTTCGGGGCATCCTCGGGATCGGCCAGGGATGGCATCGCCGGGGAGCCGATCCTGTCTGGGTCGGCCAAGCTGCACGTCTGGAAAGGAGATTCCCATGGCCAAGTCGATGACCAAGTCTCAGATCGCCGCCAAGCTCGCTGAAGAGATCGGGGTGACCAGGAAGCAGGTGAACCAGTTCTTCGAGGCCCTGAGCAAGCTCGCGTACAAGGAAGCTCAAAACCAATTTGTCATCCCCGGTCTGGGCAAGATGCTCCTGGTGACCCGCGCCGCCCGCGATGTGAAGATTTCCGTCGGCCCGAAGAAGGGCCAGATCAAGCGAGTCCCGGAGAAGAAGGTGCTCAAGTTCCGCTTCGCCAAGGCAGCCAGGGAGGCAGTCCTGGGGGGGTCACAAGTGAGCGTCGCCAGCCGATAGCCAGTTAAGGCAGAAAGACAAACACCCGCGGCGCAGCGCCGCGGGTTCTTTTTCCCTGGCGTGGAGTACCGCCGCTCCCCTGACGGGCGATTCCCGTATAGACTATCTCCATGGCCGGTTACGCGCAGTCTATCCAGGATCTGATCAATGAGTTTGCCAAGCTCCCGGGGATCGGGGTTCGCTCGGCCGAGCGCATCACCTTCCACCTGCTTAAGGCCAGAACCGAGGATGCCCTGCGACTGGCGGATGCCATCCGCAACATGAAGACCAACATCCGCTACTGCAGCCAGTGCTTCAACCTCTCCGAGGATGAGCTGTGCGATATCTGTCGGGATCCGCAGCGTGATCCGTCGCTGGTGTGCGTGGTTGAGCAGCCTAAGGATCTGCTGGCACTGGAGTCGGCAGGCCTGTATCGCGGGATGTATCACGTGCTG
>JAKORQ010000416.1 GCA_029777755.1 Planctomycetota bacterium | reverse complement strand
TTGCCATTTCGCCCGGGACGGAGAGAAACTGTCCCGGGCGATTGTTTTGCCCGATCGCAAGTCACAGAACCACAGGAAGGAGAATGCCATGTCTGAGATCCCTCCGCCGCCCGGCCCGGAGCCGTCAAGCATCCCCCCTTTCAACGGAGCCGCTGCAGTATCAATCTCAAGCTGGCGAAGTGGACTCCAGCGCCCGCATATACGGTATGCTCTGCCACCTGCTGTCGCTGTGCGCGCTTTTGTCGATACCATTCGGCCACATACTCGGACCGCTGGTGGTATGGCTGATCAAAAAGGACTCGCATCCCTTCGTGAATGACCAGGGCAAGGAGTCACTGAACTTCCAGATCACCATGACCATCGCCGGCCTGGTGGCGGGCGTGCTGATGCTCGTAGTGATCGGCTTCATCCTGTTGCCGATCGTCCTGATCGTGTGGCTGGTGTTGGTGATCATCGCCTCGGTGAAGGCAAACGGCGGCGTGTACTACCGCTACCCGATCAATATCCGCTTCATCAAGTGAAGTGATTGCAACAAGTCAGTTGGCCCTGATGCGCCTCTGGACCTGCTCGATGAACTCATCGAAACGGGCCGCATCAGGGCCAGCTCGACAAATATCCAGCCCAGGCCGGCCATCGGCCTTGCGGGAGAATCGGGCAAACTGCCTCTTGCGGAAGGTCAGCATCGCCATCACAGCGCAACCCGCACCAATGGCATACCCAAGGTAGGCATTTCGCTGCAGAAGTTCCGGGTAATCGCCGCGCGTAAAGACCACGGCGGCCGCAATCGCCAGCGATCCAATCATGATCGACCGCTTGAACCAGAGATTGCGCACATAGAAGGTCTTGATCTGCGGCTGAAGATCCGCGAGGCGAACCACGGCGTGATGATCCTTGCCCAGCGTCCACGCCGCATCGATCTCGACACGGTCGCGGTAAAGGCGAATCACGCGCTTCACCTGCGGCAGCCGCTCGGTGTAGCTAGCCAGTGGTTGTGCGTCCTTCTGCGCCATCGTCATCACCCGGGCTGGCGCAGGCTACTGGGCCGCCCAGCCCCCACCATCACTTTGCCAGCAGCACGCGCTCGATGAACCCGGTATCAACCGTGCCTGCCAGGAAGTTCTGGTTGCTCATGATCTGCATGTGCAGTGGGATCGTCGTGCGGATCGGAGCAATGTGGAACTCGGAAAGCGCCCGCTTCATGCGTGCGATCGCCTCGGCACGCGTGGCCCCATGCACGATGAGCTTGCCGATCATGGAGTCATAGTTCGGCGGGATGCGATAGCCGGCGTACACGTGCGAGTCTACACGCACGCCAGGACCGCCCGGCAGCCGCAGTTCAGTGATGGTGCCCGGCTGGGGAGTGAAGTTCTTCTGCGGATCCTCGGCATTGATGCGGCACTCGATGGCGTGGCCGACCTGCTTGATGTCCTTCTGGCGCACCGACAGCGGCTCGCCGGCCGCGATCCGGATCTGCTCCTTGATCAGGTCGATGCCAGTGACCATCTCCGTCACCGGGTGCTCGACCTGGATACGGGCATTTACCTCGAGGATGTAGAAGTTCTGGTTCTGGTCGACGAGGAACTCCACCGTGCCGGCGTTCTGGTAGCCAGCCGCCTTGATCAGGCGAACGGCCGACGCGCACAGTTCCTCGCGCACCTCCTGTGACAGGGCCGGCGAGGGAGATTCCTCCACCAGCTTCTGGTGCCGGCGCTGCAGCGAGCAATCGCGCTCGTACAGGTGAACGGCGTTGCCATGGGCATCGGCCAACACCTGCACCTCGACGTGGCGCCCCTGCTCGACGTACTTCTCGATATAGACGGTGGAATCCTTGAAGGCGTTCTCGGCCTCGGCCTGGGCGGCCTTCAGCCCGGCACGCAGCGACACGTCATTGTGGGCGACGCGCATGCCGCGGCCGCCGCCACCCGCCGCTGCCTTGATGATCACCGGGTAGCCAATCTGCTCGGCCAGCTTGAGAGCGGCCTTCTCATCGTCGATGGCGCCATCCGAGCCGGGAACCGTGGGGACGCGGGCCTTCTTCGCCAGCCGCTTGCACTCCACCTTGTCGCCGATGGCTGACATGGCTTCCACCGGCGGGCCAATAAACTCGATCTTGCAGGAGCGGCAGACCTCGGCGAAATGGGCGTTCTCCGCGAGGAAACCGTAGCCGGGATGAATCGCCTGCACATCGGCAACTTCCGCGGCCGACACGATCCGCGGGATATTCAGGTAACTGTCGATCGGCGGCGCATCACCGATGCAGATCGCCTGGTCGGCCAGCTTCAGGTACGCCGCATCGCGGTCGGCAGTGGAATAGACCACCACAGTCTGAATTCCCATCTCCCTGCACGCACGGATGATGCGCAAGGCGATCTCACCGCGATTGGCAATCAGTATCTTCGTGAACATGGATTTGTCATTTTCTCAGGCTCGGCGACTTGCGCCGGCCTGATCGCCCTGTTGTTCTGCTCCACCTGCAGCAGCGGCGGGCGGCTTCCGCTGCGCAGCACAACCAAGTCGCCTTCGCCTATGGCTTGACGAGGAACAGCGTCTGCCCGAACTCCACCGTCTGCCCATTGTTCGCGAGCACCTTGACGATCGTTCCGCGGCACTCCGCCTTGATGTTGTTGAATACCTTCATGGCCTCGATGATGCACACGTCGGTATCCTCAGTGACCTTCGACCCCACCGTGACAAACGGCTTGGCATCCGGCGACGGCGCGGCGTAGTACGTGCCGACCATAGGGCTCTTGATGGCGATGTAGTTGGCTTCCTCGCTCTCGGCAGGCGCCGCCGGAGCGGCGGGCGCTGATGAGGGGGCCGCGGCGGGAGCGGGCGCCGGGGCGGCGGCCACCGCCTGCACCGGGGCCATGGCGACCGGTGCCGCAAGGGCAGGTCCACGCTTGATGATCACTCGCTTGTCGCCGTCACGCACGTCGACCGTGTTCAGGTCATTGGCGGACATCAGCTTGACGATCTGCTCCAGCAGAATCGTGTCCATGGGACTATTGCT
>JAKORQ010000415.1 GCA_029777755.1 Planctomycetota bacterium | reverse complement strand
GTTGTACACCAGGTCGGCGTACTTGAGGGCGAGCTGCTGCTTGTAGTGCAGCGTATCGCGCTCGATGGTGAGCTGCTCCAGGGCCTTGTGGGCCTCGTAGAGGATGGTGCCGCCGGGCGTCTCGTATACGCCGCGGCTTTTCATGCCCACCAGGCGATTCTCGACCAGCAGCGCCACGCCGACGCCATGCCGGCCGCCGATCGTGTTGAGCTCGGCGATGATCTGGGCCGGCGACAGCGCCTTGCCGTTCACGCTGACCGGGTTGCCCTTCTCGAAGCCGACTTCCACCACTTCGCTCTCATCGGGAGCCTTCGACGGCGGGACGGTCATGGTCAGGCAGGCTTCCCAGTTAGGCTCCTGGTCGGGATGCTCGATCTCGGCGCCCTCATGGCTGATGTGCCAGAGGTTGCGATCCTGCGAATAGATCTTCTTCTTTGACTGGGCGATCGGGATGCCGTGCTTCTCGGCATATTCGACGGCGCTCTCGCGATCGCGCAGCTCGAAGGACGTGTCCTTCCAGGGAGAGATGATCTGCAGCTTGGGGTCGAGCGCCATGTAGGTAAGCTCGAAGCGGACCTGGTCGTTGCCCTTGCCGGTGGCGCCATGGCCGACGGCGTCGGCGCCGGTGGCGTGGGCCACCTCCACCTGGTGCTTGGCGATCAGCGGGCGGGCGATCGAGGTACCGAGCATGTAGTCCTGCTCGTAGATCGCGTGCGCGCGGAGCATGGGGAAGCAGAAGTCCCTGGCGAACTCTTCCCGCAGATCCTTCACGACCACTTCATCAGCGCCGCTCTTGTACGCCTTATCCTCGATGTTCTTCAGTTCATCCCCCTGCCCCAGCTCGGCGGCGAAGGCCACCAGTTTCACACCGGGGTAGCGCTCCTTGAGCCAGGGAAGGATGACAGAGGTATCCAGCCCGCCGGAATAGGCAAGCACGATCTTTTTCGGGTTCGCAGCCATGAGTCTCCTTAACTATCTGGCCGCGGAGTATACAACGGCGTCGCGTTCCATTCACGCAGGCAAGCTGCGCCGGCTTTTGAGGCGATTTGCAGCGCGTGCTATAAAAAAGGACATGATTGACCAATTCGCTGATCTCGTTCGTAAGTCGCGCAGTCGCCGGCGGTACGTTGCCGCCGACCCGATTCCCCGGGAAGTGCTCTTGTCGCTGGTGGACCTGGCAAGGCTGGTACCCTCGGCAATGAACGCCCAGCCGCTGCGCTATCGCGTTGTTTCCGACCCGGCTGAGGTGGCCGAGGTATTCCTGGCGACCAACTGGGCAGGCGGACTCCGCACCGGCCCGGCCCCAGCGCCCGAGGAGCGGGCGACGGCGTGGATTGTCATCTGCTCGCAGAATCCGCCTTTCCCGCCGGGGATTGATGTGGGTATCGCCGCTCAGACTATCAACCTGGCCGCAAACGCCGCCGGCTATGCCACCTGCATGCTGGGGGCGATCGATCGGCCGAGGATAGCCAAGGCGCTGAACCTGCCGGCCGACGTGAACATTGAGCTTTTGATGGCTGTAGGACGGGCCGGTGAAAAGGTTCAGCTTGAGGAGCTTTCTCCGGACACGCCGACTCCATACTGGCGGACGGAAGATAACGTTCACCACGTCGCGAAGCGCAAATTAGAGGATATTTTGCTGTAGATCTCTTTGTTGCAGGCAGTATGGGGCCAATTTGGAGCGCATTTGGTAAGATCAGGTACAGGAGGGGTTTATAGCAATACTCAAATCTAACACATTACGAATAGACTAAAGGACATGCCTCTGCTATTCTGGCTTTTTGACGGCGGTACGTCTGTCTCCGGGGCAGGAAAGGTTCCACGCCCCGTACCAAGCACCTCGAGGCAGGTGGCACCGCCTGGCCGACTGGTCATGGTGGGCTTTCGTCCATCAGGTTGGCCGAAGCCTTTACAGAGAGATGAGGTGGCGGATGGAGATGCAAGAATTTCTCCCCGATGCTCTCATCCCGGAGCGAGGGCCTGACGTCGCCCTGCAGCCTGGACAGAAGTTCCGTTGGGACATTGGATCCGAGCGGATTCTCTCCGAGCCGCAGTCCCGGGAGGACACTCGCCGCGAGCACGGAGTTTCGTTCGTGGGCGGCTGGCTGTCCTTTGTGGGGGAACTCATAAAGTCGTGAGTTCGCGTCAGGAGAAGTTCCGGAGAGGTATCGCATACGGGCGGCCAGATTCACACGGCCGCCCGTTTTTGCTTTTTGCGTTTTCCCTATTCCCCGGTCGCACGCGATCGTCGAGGATCACCTTACCTCCCACGGGCGGTGGACCGCCCTCTCCAGTTACCTATGCAGTACCAGCAGCAGTCCCTCGGCGGTGAGGCCGGGACCGAAGCCCAGGGCCAGGCAGCGGCCGGTGGCTTTCTCTTCCAGCAGTCGCCGCAGGACGAACAGTACCGTGCCTGAGGACATGTTGCCGAATTCGCGCAGGATCTGGCGGGAGGCGGCCGTGATCTCATCCGGATAGCCCAGCCCATTGGCGACGGCCGAGAGGACCTTTGGCCCACCGGGGTGGATGGCCATGGCGTCGAGTTTGTCCACCGGTACCCCGCAAGCGCCAAGCCAGCTATCGGCCCACGGGCGTATATTCGACTGGATCAGATCTGGCAGGCGCGGGGAAAGGGTCATCTCGAACCCGTAGTCGCCGATGCGCCAGGACATGGCGTCGAGGCTGTCGGGAATAAGCATCGTCGATGAGCTGATAAGGCGGGCATGACCGACCTGGCCGGATGAAGCGCCAGACAATACCGCGGCGGCCGCCCCGTCGGAGAACAGGGCATTGGCGACGATCTTCTGCGGATCGAACCCGTACGCCAGGTGCAGGCTGCACAGTTCCACGCAGACGATCAGCACTACGGCGCTCGGGTCGGCCTGGATGATACGACGCCCGGCCGCCAAAGCGTTGAATGCGCCATGACATCCCATGAACCCCACCTGCACCCGCGCGATCGTCGGTGAGAGCGACAGGCGCCTGATCAGCTCGACATCCAGCCCCGGGGCGAAGAACCGGGTGCAGCTAACCGGGATCAGGTGCGTGATCTGCTGCGCATCGATCCCGGAATCATCCAATGCCGCTTGAGCTGCCCGCTCGGCCAGCTCGGGAGCGTATCGCTCGTACAGCTTCATGCGCGCCTGCGTGGTCGGCCCGCGGTCATCGGGCGATGTCCTTGGCCGATAGAACTCGCGCGAGCGGGCGTAGCGGTCGCCCTGCTCATCCACCAGCACGCTGGAGCGAAAGTCGACGCCGGAGTGGTCATAGACGCGTCGCAGGAACAGCGACTGTTGCTGATTGTCACAGCAGAGCGGCTGGGCGAAGTCGGCCGACTCCGGCTGCGGCAGGCGGGCTGGCGTGACGGTGCCCAGCCCCAGCAGGGTGACAGCGCGCTGCCGGGTGGAAGATCGCCGAGGGTTTGTAGCCAGGCTGGTCATGTCCATTTCCCTGTAGATGTTTCCCGGGGCAAGCGACCCCGCCAGCACCTGGGCCACGGCGGGCATCATCCCGGCCACGACCATGGCGCTACTGGCCAGGCGCTTGCGGTGCAAGACAAATCGAAGCGCACGACACAGCCGCTGCTCACGGGCGAATGCTTCCTTCAGGGCGCGCCGCCAGCGTGCCGGGGTATCCGCAGGCCATTCTCGCAGGTCAGCGGGCAAAAGGTCCATGAGCATAACCGCGGACTTCATCGCCCAGGTCATGCCTTCGCCGGTAAATGGCTCGATGTAGCTGCAGGCATCCCCCAGCGCCAGCACACGATGCGAGCCGTAGCTGGATCGCTGGCGCGTGAGCAGCGGCGCGCCGCGCGGATGCGCATTCTCCAGCGCAGCAGATCTCCCAGCGCCGGAATGCTCGAGGATGTGCTGCATGGCATTGATCGGCCCGCCCTGCTGCTTGCAGGCGGCCGGATCGAGAGCGGCCG
>JAKORQ010000414.1 GCA_029777755.1 Planctomycetota bacterium | reverse complement strand
TGGCAATATTCCTTGTTCTGGCTGCTTTGCTCGCCGCAGCGGCATTGATCGGTGTGGCGGCTTACAGAACTTCGCAGGACGCTGGAGAGGTTGCACCCCCGTCGCCAGCGACCACAACCGCGCCGGCCGTGGAGCAGGCTGAGCAGACTCCCCGGCAACCAGAACCGCCCCGCGTGCAGGCTTACTCAGATCTGCTGCGCGTCCTCCCGGGCATGGCGGACGCATCCATCGGCACCGAGAAGCTTCCCCTGGAGCAGGCCGCCAGGATCAGGCTCCCCTGCTGGGCCTACATCTGTCCCCGGCGGGACCTGTGGATCTCGCACCCGGAGGCCCCCTCGCTTGCCAACCTCACCGACGAGAGCCGCCGGGCCGTGCATCTCACCCGCGAGCAGGTCGTTCACGTCTACTGGCAACGGGCGGGCAGGCAGTATCGGCCCCTGCCGGTGGTGCGCGACCAGTCAGGCGAGTTCCGCATGCTCATCAGCCCCGGTCAGTTCGTGAAACTTGAGCACCAGGACTATCACTGGACCTTTGCCGTGCCGCTGGAGGATGGCCTGGCCGTTCCCACCTCTCGAGGCGTGTCGCTGATCCGCCCGGGCGCCGACCCTGTGGAGCAGCACCGGCAACTTGCCGACTCAAGCATGTCTGTGCCCATGATAGAGCCTACCCGAAACGGCTTCTTGGCATGGATCCCTTCTTCACGCCCGGAGATCAAGGCCAAGGTCGCCTGGTTCAGTGATGGCCAATGGCAGAGCCTGCCTGGAACGTGGGACCTGCCGTTCGTCCAGCTTGTGCCGTTTGTCGATGGCAGCGTGCTCCAGATTATTCCCGAGGCCATGGGGATCGTTCGCCTGCAGATCGCCGAGCTTGAGGCAACCCCAACCGATGAGTCGCGCCTGAAGCACCTGGTCGCCCAGCTCTCGGACGATGATCCTGAGCTGCGCAACCAGGCACACGCGCAACTGGCCGCCATGGGTCCGGCAGCATGGTCAACGCTTGAGCGGATGCTGCAGCAAACCACCGGCGAAGCTCGCCTCCGCGTTGAGGAGATTCTCCGCTCCCGCACCAGCCCTTCGCTTGGGCGGTTCGAGCTGATCGACGGTATGCTGCGGCCGATCTGGCGCATAAACGACGGCATGGTCTACCTCGCGGAAGCCGGAGTAAAGGTGCAATCCGGCGGCCACGAGAATCAGGCCACCCCTGCATGGATTGCCATTCGTCGCGGACGGCCGATCCAACTGCTACCTCCGGCCCTTGCCCGTAAGCTGGCCGTCGGCTCGGTCGAGCTTTACTGCGTGGGCGGGGAGTGGGTCGTCTCCGACAGCCTCAGCGGCGCACAACTATTCTTCGGGCAGGAACTGCTGCCGCTCACCCGGCAAGCGCAGATGGACTACCGCGTGCTGGCCGGGATCGATCGCCAGAGCCGCGTTCTGCTGGCACCCGTTGGCGCCGAGCCGTATGGAAAGGACTTCCTGCTGATCGACCCGAGGATCGCCGATCCCACGCTCACGCTACAGATCTGGACGATGCCCGTGCCCGGCGGCGAGGTTGGCTGGACTGAGGATCACTGGCCGGCCGTCAAGCGCGGTGGAGCCTTCGCACTGAAGGAAAACGCATGGAGTGCTGTTAAGGGCGAACTGCT
This sequence comes from Planctomycetota bacterium, assembly GCA_029777755.1. Classification (GTDB taxonomy): domain Bacteria; phylum Planctomycetota; class Phycisphaerae; order Tepidisphaerales; family Tepidisphaeraceae; genus CAIQIQ01. The sequence goes on along the minus strand of JAKORQ010000414.1, from coordinate 4,072 downwards.
GACCTCGCTTGCTCCTGAACTGACCAGCTCCAGCACATCCCAGCCCCTGTCACGCATCCCCGGCAAAATTACTGATGGCTCCACGGTCTGGATAGATACATCTATGCTGGCCATGCGCGACAGCGCAGGCAGGTTGCATGAGCAGCCCATCTCTGAACAGGCGCCCGGCGCGATACTGGCAGGTGCGGTCAAGAATGATCGTGTTTACCTTCTGCACGCCGAAGGAACCATATCCCGCTATCGCGTCAATCCGGTCGGCCCGCAGCCGTTCTCGCTCGATGCGGTGTTCCCTGAGGTGGTGAGGCAGACCGGCGAAGTGCTGCGCATGTGGATCGACCCGGCCGGTCGCATCTGCATCGCCACAGCGCAGCCCATGCTGATGGTGATCTTCGCCGACATGAAGATTCCGCCGGCCATCATGGATCTGATCCCCGCCGGGGAGCTCAAGCAGGCTCGGCCGGAATAACGCCGCGCCGAAAATGAAAACAAAAGCCCCGCAGGCGTGGGTGTGACCTGCGGGGCAGGGAGGGAAGAAAATCTTCGCGATTGGTACGTCCGCGGGCGATGTCTGGTTCCCGCGCCATCTCATCTCCCCTTTCGAGGGAATTGATCGAAGCGCATTTCGGTATGCGTTGTGGCGGCAGGTTGCGTTTCATCTGGCCACGACAAGCGGGTAACATTGAGAAGAAGATGGCGGTAGAAATCTGCAACTGGGTCTGGAGACTGCTGATCGGGGGCGTGCTGCTGGTGTCGGCGTACGCCAAGTGGTCGCATGGACTGAATCTCGGCCCGGTTGAGAGCATCTACGACCGCATAGTCGCCTACAGCTACACGCGGCACTACTCCATACTCGCCGTCGAGGCGCTGATCGGGCTGTGGATGCTGAGCTCGCTTAAACCACGCTGGAGTTCCGCAGTCGCGGGGGCGCTGCTTCTGGCGTTCACTGGCATACTGGCGGCCGAGTTATTCCGCCAGACGCCAGCGCTGTGCGGTTGTGGCATCCGCCAGGTATTCCCGGATGGGATCGATCCAAGGGTGGAGTTGGGATTCTCCATCGGCCGCAATGTGCTTCTTCTGCTGGGCTGCGCCTGGCTGTGGCTGATGACTGGCCCGGAACCGAAGGAGCCAACTGGCGAGGATGACCACTCGAGTCATCCGCAGCAGGCATCAGCTCGCTGACAGGCGATGACGAATCACCTTGACCGTCTCCTCGTCATCACTGCCGATCAGCGCAGTATCGGCCAATGAGAGAAACAGTCCCGTCCCCACTATTCCCGCTCGCGAACGCAGCTTGCGATCCAGGTCAGCCGGTGAGGCTATCCCCCTCGGGAAGGTCAATTGATAGATGTAGTTGCCGTTATCGGTGACGTATGGAGAGCCGTCCTCTCGAGTGCGCAGGCGAGGCGTTCCGCCGAGGCTGTGGAAGAAATTCTCATGCACCTGGTGCGCAAATGGCAGGACTTCCACCGGCAGCGGGCACTTCGTCCCCAGACGCTGCACCAGTTTGCTGGAATCGGCGATGCAGATGAAGCGACGGGAGTTCTGCTCCACGATCTTCTCACGCACCAGCGCACCGCCCAGCCCCTTGATCAGGTGTACGCGGGGGTCAATCTCGTCGGCACCGTCTATGGTAAGGTCAACCACACCGCACTCGTGCAGCGAGATTACCGTAAGCCCCAGTTCACGTGCCAGATTCTCACTCTGCACCGATGTCGCCACGCACCGGAGGTTGCTGAATCTGCCCGCCTTAACCTCCCCGGCGAGAAGGTGAATGAAACACTCAGAAGTCGACCCCGTGCCAAGGCCGACCACCATGCCCTCCCGGATATACTTGAGGGCCTCTTTAGCAGCTCGCTGTTTCCCGTTCATGTTTGTGCAGGAGAATAGCCTGCCTCATGCGTTAGTACCAGTGGAGGAGTTCTTTGCCTCACGCAACGCAGCGCGATGTCGTCGGACATTTGCGACACTTGAACTAATATGGCACAATCAACATTTGTTCAGGCTGTTTCACTTAAGGTAAGGATCACTAATGCTGCTGCAGACGAATAGCTACATCGTCCCCAGGGACAAGCAGGAAGAGCATGCTCGACTGATGCGGCGCTTCAAGCAGGTGCTTCTGAAACTCGGTTGCGAGCACTTTGAAGTTTTTGAACAGACTGGGCCCAACTGGACCCCCGGCGAATCCGGCCGCTGCGTCCAGTTGATGCGCTTCCGCGACCGGAAGCATCAACAGCATGTGCAGAATGCCGAGCGCACCGACCCGGCCGCACAGGCAATCATCGCGGAGCTGAGCGAGTTGCTGAATATGCCGCTCCAGCAACAACAGGGATTCTTTGCGGCCGGCTATTACCAGAGCGTCCTGCACGAGCGCGAGACAGAAAGCGCAAACAAGCCGACCAGCGGCGAGCAGATCGAGGGCAGCAAACCAGCTCCGGGCATGTTCTAGCACATTATCATTCGCTCAGGGGTAACAACCGAAAACGCATCAGCAGAGCACGTGAGCCGTGCCTGTCAGGTCAGATCAGCGACAACTGGTCGATATAGCATCCCTCAAATTCTGGATCGAGATTGAGTTCCACAATCTCAATGGATTTTGCTACGCGCTTGATCTCCTCGAGCACGCTTACGTCGAGAAGCGAGAGGTAAGCCCCTGCCAGCGACGTATTGCCCACAAGTTGAACCTGTTCGCGACGGAACCCCGGCAGCAGGCCGCACGCGATCGTGTTGTCGATGTCCAGATGCATGCCAAACCCGCCGGCCAGGTAGAGAGTCTTTATTTCTGATGACTCGACACCGATGCGCCGCAGCAGCGTAAGGATGCCTGCCGCGATCGCCGCCTTTGCCTGCAGCAGAGCGGCAATGTCAGCCTCGCTGATCACGATCGGCTCCTTGCCATGCCCAGTGGCAACCTGGAAAGAGTTGCCAAAGGTGCGGAACGGGCCGATGCGATCATCAGCGATTCCCGGCTCAAGTCTCCCCGATGGCGAAAGCAATCCGACCTTTCTTGCCTGGCCCAGGAAATCTATGTAGGCAGATCCACATATGCCGGACGGCTTGACATTGCCTATGACCTCGCAGTCCACCTTCAGCCCATCCTCGGTCATTTCCATGGAGATATGGCTGATGGCCCCCTGCCCGGCACGCATCCCGCAGGACATGCGCGATCCCTCAAACGCCGGACCGGCCGCCGTGGCCGTGCCAAACAGCTTCTCCCCGTGCTTCAGGACGATCTCGCCATTGGTTCCCACGTCCACCAGCAGGCTTGGGCCATCCTCATATGCCAGCCCGGACGACACCACTCCGGCAGTTATATCCGCCCCGACATACGCCGACGCGGATGGCAGCAGATGAATCGTCGGGTCGTGTGACGACGGCTGCACTCGGCCATTGCCTTCCGAATTTCTGGCCGAGCTTATGTGCAGCTTCACGCCCGATGCCGGCAGATGCTTGCACTCGAGGAACGGCGCGACGAACGGCGAGAATCCCATCGGCGTCGGGTCGACCCCCGCGAACAGGTGCAGCATGGTGGTGTTGGCCGCGATGCTGATGCAGGCCACCCGATCCTCGGCGATCCCCTCATCCTTCAGGCAGCGCTTCAGCAGCCGCTCCAGTGTGTCATGTACGACCGCCTGCTGCATGCGCTCCAGCATCTGCTCGTCGCTGCACAGGTTGATGCGTGTGAGGACATCGTCGCCCAAATGCATCTGGCGATTGAACCCGGTCGATGAGGCCAGCACTTTTCCATCCGTCAGGTCCACGACCAGCAGCGCTACTGTCGTGGTACCGATATCCACCGACACCCCCACCGGCGATTGCAGCGCCTGCCGCCGGAAGCCGGTGATCTGCCAGGCGCCATCGAGAAACTCGGCGATCACGTACCCGTCGCCGTCCGCCTCATCTGGGAGCGCCAAGTTGAGCGACACCTTCTGGCCATCCAGTTCACGCGAGACTGACTGCTCGACCTGCTCGCGCGTGCTCCCGCCCTTTATCGCAATGCAGCGCCAGATCGGGTCGTGTGCGCGCGAGATGTTGATCTTGAAGTTGGATACCACCTGCGGCTCGTAAGCCAGCA
>JAKORQ010000413.1 GCA_029777755.1 Planctomycetota bacterium | reverse complement strand
GTGGATCATCCTCGGCGCGCTGTGCTTTTCGTCGGTCTATGACGGGCTGGGCGCGGTGCGGGCGATCGAGAACCTGCTGCTCAACACCTTCGGCCTCGACGCCTGGGGCATCCTCACCCTGATGCTACTGAGCTTCATCATCATGGGGATGTTCCTCGACGATACGGCCATGCTGGTGATCGTGGCGCCGCTCTACATTCCGCTGGTGAAGTCGCTGGGCTTTGACATCGTGTGGTTCGGCATCCTCTACACGATCACCTGCCAGATCGCGTACATCACGCCGCCCTTCGGCTACAACCTGTTCCTCATGCGGGCCTTGGCCCCGCCCGAGGTCACCATCGTCGACATCTACAGGTCGATCCTGCCCTTCATCCTGATGATGGTGCTGACGATCATCCTGCTCATGATCTTCCCGCAGATCGCGCTGTGGCTGCCCAGCCTCTACAGCGGCCGTGCGATGTAACGCGAGAGGGAGAAAGCCAGCCGACCGTGCCGTGACGACAGCATTTCAACCGGAGGGATAGATCCACATGACTGAGAACCTCAGCAAACGCAGTTTTCTGAAGAAAGCAGGCCTCGTGACGGCAGGTGCCGTTGGCGCCACGACGCTGTCCATGCCCTATGTGAAGGCGCAAAGCCCGATCCGCTGGCGCCTGCAGACCTACGCGGGTCCGGCCCTGGCCGAGCACGTGGTGAAGAACGCCATCGACTGGTTCAACACCGCCGCCAATGGCGAGATGGTGGTCGAGCTCTATACGGCCGACCAGTTGGTGCCGCATGGCGAGCTGTTCCGCGCAGTGCAGACCGGCACGATCGACGCGGCCCAGAGCGACGACGACTCCGCTGCGGCACCGGTGGACGTGAAGGTGTTCGGCGCTTACTTCCCGCTCGCCGCGCGCTACTCTCTCGACGTTCCTGCCCTCTGGCACTGGCATGGCCTGAAGGAAATCTGGGAAGAGGCGTATGCCGAAATCCCCGATGTAACCTGGCTTTCGACCGGCGCCTGGGACCCGTGCAACTTCG
>JAKORQ010000412.1 GCA_029777755.1 Planctomycetota bacterium | reverse complement strand
TGCGGGCAATCACCGCATCGTGGTATTCACCACGGCCGGGCAGTTCGTGCGTGCCATGGGCGGCCCCGGCTCCCAACCGGGGCAGTTTCGCTTCCCCTACGGCCTGGAACAGGACCTGGATGGCAACCTGATCGTCACCGAGTTTGGCAATAACCGCGTGCAGAAGATCAACAAAGAGACCGGCGAGCCGATGGGCATGTGGGGCAAGACCGGCAGACGAGAAGGAGAGCTGGCGTATCCCTGGGCGTCGGCTGTCGACAGCCGCGGGCGGGTCGTCGTGTTGGATTCAGGCAACAATCGCCTTCAGCTCACCCGTTTTCGTTGAAACATCAGCGTGCGAAGCGCTGTTATCACCCGGCAATCCTCCTTACAATGCCGCTGCTGATTTCTGCAGCAAAGGGTTGTGAGGGATGCTCGCGAAGATTCATAGTTTTGTTCTCATAGGCATCGACCCGATCGCCTGCGAGGTCGAGGTTGATACGACCAACAAGGGGCTCACCAAGACACTGGTGGTAGGCCTCCCGCAGGCGGCCGTCAAGGAGTCTGTCGAGCGCGTGCGCTCTGCCATCATGAACTCCGGGTACGCCTACCCTGAGAACAATATCATCATCAACCTCGCACCCGCAGACGTTAAGAAGGAAGGCCCGTCACTGGACTTGCCGATCGCCATCGGGGTGCTGCGAGCAACCAAGTCGATCCAGACCGACCGACACAAGCAGTACCTGATCGCCGGCGAACTGGCCCTCGATGGCCGGGTCAGGAAGATCAAGGGCGCGCTCTCGATGGCGCTGCTGGCCAGGCAGAAGGGATATCGCGGCGTCATTATCCCCTCGGAGAACGCGCGAGAAGCGGCGGTAGTGGAAGATATCGAGGTGTACCCTGTCGCCACCATCTCGCAGGCGGTTGCATTCCTCAATGAGCAGATCGAACTGGAGCCATACGAGCTTGATGGCCAGCCGTACACGGCATCGCAGATCAACGAGGCCCTGGATTTCGTCGATGTGCGCGGGCAGGAAGCGGTGAAGCGTGCAATCACCGTGGCGTGTGCCGGTCACCATAATCTACTGATGATCGGCCCGCCCGGAACAGGAAAAACGATGCTCGCCAGCCGGATACCAGGCATACTTCCGCCGCTTTCGCGTGCCGAGTCGCTGGAGACGACGCGCATCTACTCGGCCATGGGGCTGCTGCCTGACTCGATTGCGCTGATGGACCAGCGGCCGGTGCGCTCGCCGCACCATTCCACTACTGCCCAGGCGCTGATCGGCGGTGGCTCGATTCCCCGCCCGGGCGAAGTCTCCCTTGCGCATCACGGCATTCTCTTTCTCGACGAGCTGCCGGAGTTTTCCCGCTATGTGCTGGAGATGCTGCGTCAGCCGCTGGAAGGTGGAGAGGTAACCATTGCCCGTGTGCATGGATCGATAAAGTTTCCGGCCAAGTTCATGCTGGTGGCAGCCATGAATCCCTCGCCCACTCACCGGAAGGGTGAAGACACCCGCGCGAAGGAGAAGTACCTGGCAAAGCTCTCCGGCCCCCTGCTTGATCGAATTGACATCCACGTGGAAGTACCGGCCGTTCCCTATCGCGACCTCACCGGCAAGCATCAGGGGACCAGCTCAGCCCAGATGCGCGAGGCCGTTCTGGCCGCCCGCGAACGCCAGCATGCACGTTTCGGCGATGACACGACTAACTCACGCATGAACTCCAGGCAACTGCGGGAACACTGCGAACTGTCCGACACCTGCCTGCTGTTGATGAAGCAGGCGATGGACGAGCTGGGCCTGTCGGCCAGGGCATTCGACAAGGTACGAAGGGTTGCCAGGACGATCGCCGATATCGAGGGATGTGAGAAGATCAACGAGAACCACCTGAGCGAGGCGATCCAGTATCGCCTGCTGGATCGGGCATTCTGAAGCTGCTCCACTGCATGGGGAGCGGCTTGTCCTGTAGGCTCCGGGATTTCGAATCGGCGGAGGTCTGCCCGAACTGAATGCACGTTGACCGGCATCGAGATCAACGACGGCCAGATTGACGCATCGCTTCGCGGGTGAAAAAGGGACGCACGCCACCCGGTTTCCCTGGCCCCCAGTCGTGTACATTCGCCAAGGATCACCCCATCTCCCGCAGTTCCGGCGGAACTGCTCGACTGATCCTGCGAATCCCCATCGAGGCTCACCTTACCTCCTGCGAGTGAAGAACAGACCGCTGCGCTTTGGGTACAGCTGCCCTAAAGCGCAAGAGGACAGCCGCAGTCCGGACCGCTCTCCTTATCTGTCCTGAAGCAATGCCGGCTAGCGACGCTTCTTGTCCAGCAGTTCGCCGTCGGCAGCAAACTCTGACTTCTTCTTCTCGCTATCCCTGGTGGTCAGTTTGACCTCGTAGGTAACCGCGCCATCATCCTTCGAGACCTTCTTCACTATCTCCTTCACCGTGGCGTCGGGATAGGCCTTCTCGATCCCCATGCGCACTGCCAGCGGGGCCTGCTCGAAGGTCAGGTCGGAGCGCTTATAGTCAGATGAGCAGCCGACGATGGCGGCGGCGAGTAGCAGAACTGTCGTCTTGATGTTCATGCGTGTTCTCCGCCGCCATTGTAGTGCTGTATCCGGCATCGTCACCTTTAATGAGTAAGAACCTTCAGTTGCACCTTCTTGGCTTCTGCCTCATCGGGAACCAGGTCGCTATGGCAATCGGCCTTCTTGCCGCGGTGGGCAAGTTTCATGATCTGATCCTGTGAAAGTACGCCGCGCTGAAGCAGTGCCTGAGCGCCATCCTCGCTCACTCCCGGCGATTTTACCGCCTTCTTGATCGGCTGGTGCTCAGGATCCTTGCCGCTGGCAAACTCCTGGATCTGCTTGCTGATCCGCACCGAGCACCAGTCATGCCCGCACATGGCGCAGAAATCGGTATCCACGTCGAGATCCTCATCGTGGTATGCACGGGCAAGATCCGGATCGAACGACAGCTCGAAATGCCTCTGCCAGTTAAGTGCTGCACGGGCCTTGGTCAGCTCGTCGTCGCGGTCGCGCGTGCCGGGGATGCCAAGGGCAACGTCGGCCGCGTGGGCGGCGATCTTGTAGGCAACACACCCCTGCTTCACGTCATCCTTCTTGGGCAGCCCCAGGTGCTCCTTGGGGGTGACGTAGCAGAGCATGGCGGCCCCGTGGTAGGCGGCCGCGGTGGCGCCGATGCAACTGGTGATATGGTCGTAACCGGGGAAAATATCCGTCACCAGCGGGCCGAGCACATAGAACGGCGCACCGTGACAGAGCCGACGCTGCAGCTTCATGTTGTACTCGATCTGGTCGAAGGGAACGTGACCGGGCCCCTCAACCATCACCTGGCAGCCCTTTTCCCAGGCGCGCTGCGTGAGTTCCCCGAGCGTGGCCAGCTCGCGAAGCTGCGCCTCGTCGCTGGCGTCGGCCAGGCCGCCGGGCCGCAGGCCATCACCCAGCGAAAACGCCACGTCATACTCGCGCATGATGTCGCAGATATCGTCGAAGATCTCGTACATGGGGTTCTGCTTGCCGTGGTGGATCATCCACTTGGCCAGCAGCGACCCGCCGCGGGAGACGATGCCGATCAGGCGGTTCTTCACGTAGGGCAGGTGCTCGCGCAAGACCCCGGCGTGGATGGTGAAGTAATCGACCCCCTGCTTCGCCTGGTTCTCCAGTTCCTTGAGGATGATGTCATAGGTGAGATCCTCTATCGAGCGGCCGATAATCATGGAGTAGATCGGCACGGTGCCGATCGGCACCGTGGAGTTCTGGATGATCGCCTCACGACAGCGGTTCAGGTCTCCGCCGGTGGAGAGATCCATAACGGTATCGGCGCCCCAGCGAACGGCCCAGTGAAGCTTCTCCAGTTCCTCATCGATGGAGGAGGAAACAGGGGAAGCGCCCATGTTGGCGTTGATCTTCGTCTTGGCGGCCCGGCCAATGGCGCAGACATCCAGCTTGTAAGACAGATGCACGTGGTTGGCGGGAATGATCATGCGCCCGGCCGCCACCTCCTGCCGCACCTGCTCGGGCGTGAGATGCCCCTCGCGCTCGGCCACGCGACGCATCTGCGGCGTGACTATGCCGGCCTGGGCAAACTCAAGTTGCGTCTTGAGCTGCACGCCCCTGTCCTTCCGCTCCTTGACGCGTGAGAAGTTCCACGCGGTCTTGTCGGATGGTTGAGGCATCCCTGGAGTATCAGGCGACGAGAACGAGTACGCCGAGCCGACCTGGGGCCGCAGCGCAAACGATCCGGGATTGGTACCTTGAGCCTTGGACGAAGGATTGCCGCCAATCTGCGGCAGCACGAATGGAGTATCAGACATTTCAGCCTCCCTACGCGGGAATTACCCCGATCAGGTTCAAAGGGTTAGGCCATCCACGCAGGACGACCTGGTTATCTCAGGGCGGGCAAACCAATCACCCGTCCACCCCTGGCACGTTCGAGTGTAGGGATGAAAGCGAGCAAAGGGAAGTGAGCAGGCAGGCGCAACAAAAAAGCCCTGCGGCAAATCCACAGGGCAAAGTGGGCAGGGCCGGGATCGAACCGGCGACACATGGATTTTCAGTCCATTGCTCTACCAACTGAGCTACCTGCCCCCATCCGGCTGTTGGCCGAATCGAGAATGAGGATTCTAGATAAACATCCCGTTTTTGCAAGCGCTCAAATCACTTCAGGCCGCTGTTAGCGACGGAACCACATCGCCATGAAGCTCTCGCACAGCAGGAGCACCGCCGCCACCAGCAACAGCGGCCAGGAGAAGTCTCCCCGGTCGGAAGATGCGGCAAATTCCGCAGGCAATTCGTTTGTGGAGGCGTTCATCTCGATGTCGCCCAGCGCCCGCCTGATCGCGGCGCTGTCGAGATGAGTCACGTCCGACTCGGCGGCCGGAAAAGCCACCGACACGGGCAGCGCACTACCGTCGATCTGCAGACGATACAGTCCAGGCTCGCGCAAAGGCAGGCTCTGGAACGCTATATGAGGTTTGTCATCGCCGGCCGGCTCAAGGACAAGCGCCCGCCCGGCAGGATCAGAAAGCACCGGCTGATTGCCATCCAGGATCCGCCGGGGAATCTCCAGGCGCTCGCCGGCCGCGATGTTGCGCCAGGAATCATCCGCCTGGACTGTGCCCAGCAGCAGTTCATGGATCAGCGCGACAAAGGCAGTCTTCGCCGGAAGAGTAGACCAGCGGATGTCGGCCGATGTTGCGAAGAAGGCGACGCGCCCCCTGCCGATGTTGTGCAGCGTGATGGCCGGGTCTCCGCCGACGAAATCGAGCACGCGCTGCACATGGAGCTGCGGATCGATGTCCACGCGCGCATAGGTCCAGATGCGGGCAGTCGAGAGTCCGGAATTCTGCTGGCCACGGAAAATCCGCAACAACGGGTGCAGGTTGCCCTCTGGGTTGAAGTCGAAGCGATACGGCTCCTGCCCTTCCGCGAGGTTCATGATGCTGGAGATCTTGCCCGGCAGCAGCCCCTGGCCCACCAGTACATTGTTGGCGAAGACAACGTTGGTGCCCTCGCCCATGATCATCACCAGCGTGCCGCCATCCTCGAGATAGCGGCGAATCTGCTGCACGTCCGCCGGCGAGATGAGCGAAGGCGCCGTAATGATGATGGCATCCCGCTCATGCAGTGCCTGGCTGGCCAACTCAGACTCGGCGATCACATCCACATGCGCTGGATCCTCTTCCGATTGATTGGGCGCCAGTGCCAGTTGGAGAAAAGTACCCGGGCTCTGGAGGCCCCCTGTACCGATATCCGACTGCACCACCAGGACGTTCAGGCGCTTGTGCACAGAAAAGGCAAGCGACCTGGCATCGTCGGCCGGCACCCGGTCACCAGGCTCAAGGCGCGCGGTGATGGCCGTCGGTTGATCCGCGGTAAAGCTCACCTGCGGCAGCAGATGCTCCTTGCGATCAGCAGAAAGGGCGGATGATGAAACCGTTCCAAGGACGCGCGAACCACTCTGCCAGATGAGGGACGCCAACGATTCGCCGTAGGTCTGCACCTCTGCACGGAAATCCACCGGCATCGCGGTAGTGGCGATGCTGGAGAGCATGCGGATCTCAGATACGGCCTGGTTCTGGGCGGCCGGGTCGCCCACATCGATATGGGCGACATCGTAAAGCGCGGCAAGTTGCCTGCCCAGTTGTCGAAGAGAATCAACCACAGCGGGATCCTGCCAGGCCGGTCGCGTGGCATCGGTGATGATGTACAGCCGGCGACTGGTGTATCCCGAGCTCTCGGCTGCAACCGACACGGCTCGCTGAAGAGCAGTCGGTAGATCGGATGTTGTGTACTCCTGCTGGATTCGTCCTACCGCCGCCAGTGACGCCTCCAGGTCGTGGGAAGGAACCACGGGACCGGTCGGCTCAGTCGTGCGGGATGCGGTGATGATGCAGACCGCATCGCCGGGGCGCTGCTGGCGGATCAGGCGCTCGGCGATCCTCTGGGCACGCTCCAGGCAGGTGCGGGCATCGGACTGGTCCACCCTGTAGGACATTGATGCGCTATTGTCGATGACGATCACGTGAAGACGCGCAGCCTGGGCGGCGAATCGTGCGGCGGTGGCTTCGCTGCATCCCATCGGCCGGGCCAGCGCGAAGGCGATCAGCACAACCGCCAGGCACCGCATGAGCAGGAGCAGCCAGTTCTCAAACTGCAGCCGCCGACGGTTTCGTCGCAGGGCTTCCAGCAGGTACTGCATGGCGGCCCACTGGTGCGTCTTGTGCCGCCGCTTGTTGAGCAGATGGATGATGATGGGAATGGCCGCAAGCGCTATCCCGGCGATGGCCAGCCCGGGGGCGGCAAAGCCGAACGCCAGTGGAAGAAAGATGTCTGCGATTGCAACCACCATCACCTTTATCTCATCGTCGCTGATCTCGTCGCCAGGAAGTTGCTCAGTGCCACATCCAGCGGCTCGCCGGTACTCATGCGGGCGAAGTCAATCTGCATCGACCGGCAGTCACGCCGCAGCTTGTCAGTGGCGCCCTCAAGCTGCTGAAGGTAACTCTCGCGCAGTGCGTGGGGATCGGTGATGAGTTCGCCGGCCGCCTCCAAACCGACAAATCTCGTGGGATCTTCAAAGGGGAACGTTATCTCATTGGGATCGAGCACCTGGAATACCATTGCCTCATGCCGACGATGGCGCAGGTGGCGCAGGCCGCGGCGAACCGGGGTCAGGTCATCGAAAAAGTCCGAGAGCACCACGACAAGACTGCGATGGGTGAGCTTCTCGGCAGTCTGGTCGAGCACCTTGCCGATTCGCGTCTCGCGATCGCGCGAGGAGGTGGAAAGCTCGTTGATGATCTGGCGCCACTGCCCGGGCGTGCTCGCCGGGCGGATAAAACGGCGCAGTTCGGAATCAGCCACCACCAGCCCTACCGCATCCTGCTGCCCTAGTGCCATGTACGCGAGCGTCGCGGCGATAGCTGTCG